>JAFGFE010000030.1 GCA_016931225.1 Candidatus Zymogenaceae bacterium | reverse complement strand
GTTTTTGGCTAATCCATCTTAACAGGAAGACCGTGACTCGTCTTCTATTTACTCGTCACCTGTCAACACTTTTAGTGACTAGGGCACCTTAATCTTGTTATTAAAACGATACTTTTTGATCATGTCCTCGACGTCTTTCATTTTATCAGACTTAGATTCATATGTTTGTCCACATAACGGACATGTATGGGTTATTCCTGGTTTCATTTGATCAAAATCAACAGGAAATTTTGTTTTACAATTTACACATTCTAATGTAAAAGGCTCTTCCTTTTGACTCATGATATTGCTCCTGATAAATAACCATATATTCTTTAAGTCTTGTATTTTTCAAAACAAACCCCTTCCCGAAACTGGAAATCTACCGAAGTATGGACGCCATATCCATCGATTATTGTTAAAGTTAGGGTTGCTCCTTCAGTTAGAAATTCGTTATATCTTTTAAAGAGTGGAGTCGTCTCAACAGTTTTTACTGCGCCAGACAGAAAATAGCCATCCGTAGGTGTGTGAAGTCCGATTTCTTGCGGATCACCCGAACCCGAAAGTGTCATTTTCGCTATATCAAGGGGTTTTAAGTGATTTTTATTTGACAAATCTAGAACTAAATTTTTGTGCTTTGACCACACAATTATCTTCGATATTTCATATGTCTGTCCGAAATCCTCTTCGCGGATTTTTTTCAGATTCTCCGTTTCTTTTTTTCGTTGCTTATTTTTGCATATCGCAAAAATAAGAGTCCCGACTAAAACGATACCGGAGATTACATCATACCAATTATTAGAAAGCCAATCCCAAAAAGCCATGATGCCCCGCAAAAAGAGAATTTAGCATATTCCACTATGTTCTATTATTTATTTATCTTATGTTCACGCATATCATTATTACATAAATAAATCAAATACTATTATGACGAATCAAACGCACACCACAGAATCCACCGCAACATTGCAACAAACCGTTCAGAGATCACTCACGACGCCTTACGAGCCGCCGGTGGCGGCTTCCGTTCTAACGGCAGAGTGAACTGTTGGGATTGAGAGAAGCGATGTGGTATGCGGAGGTGAAGGGACAAAACAGACTGAGTCTCCCTGCCCCGTAGTTTCAGCCCACCACCTTCCTGGCATCCGGCCCATGCCGGGATACGAGGCGGTCAAAGACCTCGTGGGGAATGGAAAGATCGCCCAGGCCGGTGCCCAGCTTGGTCTTGGGGCGGTTTTTGCCGTGAAAGTCCGTCCCCCCGGTGGCCACAAGGCCAAAGGCCTCGACCGTCGCCAGATACCGCCCGGTATCCTCCGGCGTATGGGTGGAATAGAAACACTCGATCCCCATCATCCCCCATCCCACCAGCTTCCGTACCAGCTCCTCCAGCTCCTCCCAGGAGAGGTTCAGGGATCCGGGATGGGCCAGGACCGGGACGCCCCCGGCGCGCAGTATCAGGGCGATGGAATCGGCGGGGGAAAGCCTGGTCTTGTCCACGTAGCACGGCGCGCCTTTGGAAAGGTACCGCTCGAAGGCGTCCGCGATCGATGCGGCGTGCCCCTTTTTGACCAGCGCCCGGGCGAAGTGCGGCCGCCCCACCTCGCCGCCGCCGCTCTCGGCCAGGACGTCCCCAAGCGTAATGGAGATGCCCGCATCGTTCATCCGCTCGATGATCTTCGGGTTCCGCTCCTTGCGGGCGTCCTTCAAAAATTGAAGCGACTCTTGAAAGCCCCTGTCCTTTTCGTCAAGGCAGTAGCCGAGGATGTGCATGGTGCCGTCGCTCGTGAACTGGGCGCTGATCTCTATGCCGGAGACGAACGCGACGCCGCTTTTCTGGGCCTGATACCGTGCGGCGGCGATGCCGTCGATGGTGTCGTGATCGGTCACGGAAAGGGCCGTCAGCCCCTTCTCTGCCGCAAGGCGCACGAGCGCCGCCGGGCTGAAGGTGCCGTCCGAGGCGGTGGTATGGGTGTGAAGATCAATCATCCGATAGAATCAGCTTCCGTTATAGCGGTAGGTCGACCGGCAGGGGCCGGTTTCCTGTGTTGCGGCGGGTCGACATGGGTCGACCGCCAATAGAATGGTGGCCTGAGTCGATAGCGGCCCGATTACCCGTTACGGTTCTCCCCGCCCCATGTAACCCGGTACAGTGGTGGGTCGACATGGGTCGACCGCCAATAGCGTGGTGGTCTGAGACGGTTGGCTCCCATTCACCGCTACTGCGTACCCCGCCCCATGGGCTCCGATTCACCGCTATTGAGGGAGCCGATTCTGTCGGCGAATCGTTCCGCGCATACGGCGCCCCCGGCGTCGTCGTATCCCCTCGTGGAGATGACGGACGAGGCCCTCCCGATGCGGTCATCGATGTCCGGATGCGTGGAGAAAAGCATGCTGATGCCCTCGGTGGAATCGCTCCCGGCCACATTCTTGAGGGTCTCCAGAAACGAAACGAGCCCCGTGGCGTCGTAGCCGGCTTCGGCCGCATAGATGATGCCGTTCTTATCCGCCTGGTACTCGTCGGTGCGGGAAAGCCCCTTGAACAGAAGCTCCGTCCCGTGGGCGGTCGCCATGTTGAATATCCTCGGGTCGGCGTCCAGGTAGTTCGCCGCGGCCGTGCCGCCCGCCTCCAAAAACTGTTTCTGTTCGATCTCCTTGACGATGTGCTTCTTGGCCACGTGGGCCACCTCGTGGGCCAGGACCGCCGCCAGCTCCGCCTCGGTGGTCATCGCCTCCAGCGCCCCCCTGGTGATGAAGATATACCCGCCGGGACAGGCGAAGGAGTTGATGATGTCCGTATCCAGCACCGCGAACCGGTATTCCAGCTCCGGGCGGTCGGATTTGCGCGCCACGGTCTTCCCCACCAGGTTGACGTACCGGGTCAGATCGTTATTTCGCATCACCCCGTACCGCCCCGCCACCTCGGCGGCGATGGCCTGGCCGATGGCGATCTCCTCCGCCTCGCTCATGGGAAGGAGCGCAGGCGCGATGGTGGTGACGGCGTCCACCACGTCATTCACCGTCGGCTCGGGGATGTACCCGTAACCGGGCATGCTGCCGGTCACGCAGCCGAAAAGAAACACCGCCATGGATGCGCCGAGAATACACGAGATCACCCGTGCTTTCATGGGAGCAGTCCTCCCTCCCTGATGAATCCGTCCAGCTCGTTTTCCGAGATGTAGAAGGACTCCATGTACTGGACCGACCGGTAATCCTTCCCCCCCCGTCCGTACGCGCCGTCGGCGGAATCGATCCCCCTGGTCCCCGCGGACGCGGTGAGGTCCGGGTCGCCGTTTGCGGAAAAGCCGGTCCTGATGTCATCCAGCAGAGAGCCGTTCGAATTACCGGGCGACGTATCGGCGGTCCCGCCGGGATAGCGGGCCTTGTCCTCGGGAGAAAGGAGCACCCTGTTTATCCATCCGGTGACGCCGTCGCTCTTTTTCACCTCCAGCCAGTCTCCCTGGTGGGAGACGACCGTCAGGGGATCGTCGTCGGTAATCTTGCAGGAGATCGGGTATTCGACCCCCGGCCCCTCAAGCATGTAGGCCTCGGCCATGTCTATGGTGATTACGTCCGGTGCGGCGAGGCACACGCCCACGGTCGGCGCCAGAAACAGCACCATGCCCAACACCACCGTGATACTCTGTAATCGTTTCATCGTTTTATCCATATATATAATTAGTATATGGTATTTCCTTTCATTTATATATTCAAATCATACTACTGATCTCGAATAGTATCAATACCTTCCCGCCGCCTGGCCGTGAGAGTCGGCCGCCGTTATAGCGGTAGAGTGAAACCGAGGGGGGTGGGATTCCACCGCAACAATGCAACACGTCCGGCGACCGTTACGACTCTGAACACCCCATGCGATTTAAACCACCACTATCCAGGCTGCCGGCCCCGGCCCATGCCCTCTCCGCTCCGGCGGGTACCTTCGCCCTCCCATTCGTCTTCGCCCCCGCCGTATCACTCCACCGCTATCAAGGCAACCGGCCCTGCCAGTTGAAGACGGCCGCCCCCCACTCACCCAGAGTGAGAAGCTCCGTCATCTCCATTCCCTCGGTCGAAAGCGCCTCGGTAATCGAATCCGCCTCCTCAACGAGAAACCCGGAGACGATCAGGTATCCCCCGGCCGCCGTCGCCCCGGAGAGGCTTTCGGCGTGGGTTCTGATGTCGGTGCCGGTCAGGTTGGCCGTTATCACATCGAAGGTCTCTCCCGCCGCCACGCCTTCGGGATAGGCGGCATGCACCATGTGCACCCGGTCCGACACCCTGTTCGCCGCCAGGTTCTCCCGTGCCGCCCGCACCGCATCCGGGTCCGATTCCACGGCCTTTACCGATCCCTCCCCCAGAAGCGCCGCCGCTATCGCCAGGATGCCCGAGCCGCTACCCACGTCAAGAAAGCTCTCGATACGTCGCGTGCGAAAAAGCGCCTCCATCGCCCGGAGACAGAGAATCGTCGTCTCGTGGGTCCCGGTCCCGAAGGCCTGGCCGGGCACGATCTCGACGACGATCTCATCCTCGCCTGGGTCGTATTTTTCCCAGGGAGGGGCGACGATCAGTCGATCGGTGACCTTCTTCGCCTTGAAATAGCGCTGATATTCGGTCCTCCAGCCGTCGCCGATCTCCTCCACCGCAAGGTCCCTCACGGCCGCGCGCCCCCACATGTTTCCGAGGGAGGCAAGATAGGCCCGAATCGCCTCCAGGGCCGCCGGCGCCTCGTCGGGGGTGAAATAGACTGTCACGGGCAGTACCCCGTCCCCCCATTCGGTCCCCTCCAACACGCCGGAAGGGGAGAGCCCCAGGAGGTAATCGACCAGGGCGGGCCGTATCTTATCGTCAACATCTATACGGACCTGTATGCAGCGGGGGGTATCCATTGTCTCCTTTACTCCCGGGCCGATAGGATCGGGTAGGCAATACCTGCTGCCCAGATAGCGGTGGGTCGAAACACATGGGGCGAAAAGAACCGTAACGAAAGTCGTGGGTCTGTTACCATATTGCATGGATAGCGCTCCCTATCCACAGGTATCCGACATCGCCGCTTTACGCCCCGATAGTTACACTCCACCGTTTTCTTGGTAGCCGGCCCGGCCTTGCGGCCGTCGGCCCTGCCGATCGAGACCCTATTGAGCCCGTCCATGTGAAGGTCATTGTATCACGACCGGCGGCGGGCGGGTGTGAAAAATATCACACTATTGCAAAAATGCCTTGACAAAATGCGTGCATCTCTTTATTATATTTTTTTACAAAAAGCGCCGCGGTAGCTCAGACGGTAGAGCATCGGACTGAAAATCCGAGTGTCCCCGGTTCGATTCCGGGCTGCGGCACCAGTAATTTCAAGGGGTTACGAGTTTTCGTAACCCCTTATTTTT
>JAFGFE010000029.1 GCA_016931225.1 Candidatus Zymogenaceae bacterium | reverse complement strand
TTTTGGCTAATCCATCTTAACAGGAAGACCGTGACTCGTCTTCTATTTACTCGTCACCTGTCAACACTTTTAGTGACTAGGGCATATAATACTTTTTTACTGCAACACAACGTATCATGAAACAGATTGTTTGTCCCTCGTGTGGTCATACCGGAAACATCAACGAAAAGCTCATTCCGCCCGAGGGTCGTAACGTGAGGTGCCCCGCCTGTAAAGAGTCATTCTTTATCGGTCCCCACGAAACGACCCCCGGATCATCGGCCCTCTCTCCGTCCCCTCCCCCGATGTCTTCAATGGAACCGGCACAACCCCGCCCCGCCCTCTCGGGAGTCGGTACCGCCCCCGCAGGTATGGAAGTTCCGGGCGTGAGCATGGGATTGCCGGGCGTGGTCATCGCGGGTACGGTGGCCGCCGTCATCGGCGCGGCCGTCTGGGCGGTTATCACCAGACTCACCGGTTTTCAGATCGGCTTCATGGCCATCGGCATCGGGCTCCTGGTGGGGGTAACCATACGCGTCGCGTCGGACCGGGGCGGCATGGAAATGGGGCTCCTTGGCGGCGGGTTGTCCCTTTTCGGCGTCGTGCTGGGAAACCTGACGGCCGCGTGCGCCTTTATCGCCAAGAACAACGGTATTCCGTTCATGCAGGTCCTCTCGGATGTGTTGACCGATCCGAATACCATCGGTCGGGTGATGCGGGGATGGTTTTCCATCATCGATCTCCTGTTTTACGGCCTCGCCATATATACCGGATTCCAGGTGGCTTCCAGCTCGGAGCCGCTGGAGTAATCCCGGCGCGTTGCACAGGCCTCAGTGTGATGCCGGATGTGTCGATTCGGCACCGTCAAGGGCGGTGGTACGGAAGGACACGACGACATCGGTGAGAACGACGGGGCGTCCGGGGGAGCCGGGATCATACCGATCATGGATGAGAGGGTGAGGAGCATTCCCGGGACGATGAAGCCTGTCGCCCCGAAATCCGGAACTGCCGCGCATACCGTTTATTGTGGAAAGGACGATATCTCCAAAGGGTCGGTGTTGATTTTTTCGGGGAAGATGATATGATTCGAGACCGGAGCATCGGTCTCGAATTTTTTTTATAAAGGGATTCGGGTAGGCCCCGGTCCTTTCTCTGTATACACGGCGATGGGAGGATATAGATGGCTCTGAAAACGGCGCGGTTCGATACGGCGGCGGACGTTGTCATTGATGCCGCCCTCTGCACAGGCTGCGGCAGGTGCGTATCGGTGTGTCACGGTGCGCCCCTTCAGATGACGGACGGCCAGGTGACGGTCGATCAGGATCGATATTTCGGCTGTATCGGGTGCGGACACTGCATGATGGTGTGCCCCAACAACGCCGTTATCGTTCGGGGCAGGGACATGTCTCCGGAGATGCTCTTCGATCTCCCCGACGAAGCGTCCCGGACGAAGTATGGTGAGCTGTTGAACCTGATGCGCTCTCGGCGGAGCGTCCGGACGTTCGACGACCGGGGCGTCCCCCGAAACGTCATCGATGCCGTCGTGGAGGCCGTCGCCACGGCGCCCATGGGCATTCCGCCGTCGGATGTGGAGATATTGATTCTGGATAATCGTGAAAAGGTGGCGGAATTCGCAGGAGACATGGTCGATCTCATGGTGAAATCCCGCTGGGTGTTTTCTCTCCCGATGCGGATATTCATGCGCGCCTTTTACGCGAAAGAGGAGATCGAATCTCTCAAGACCTTCGTGCTTCCGCTGATAGACGTCTTGCGTGAAAAACGGGAACAGGGGGTCGACTGGCTGCTCTATAATGCGCCGCTGGCGATGTATTTTTACACATCCGCCGGCGCCGATCCGGCGGACCCCCTGGTGGCCGCCACATACGCCGTGCTCGCCGCCGAGTCTCAGGGGCTTTCGAACTGCATGATCGGCTCAGTCGCCCCGTTTCTCCAGACAGGCGGCGGAAAAGTCAAGGAGAAATACGGCATCCCGAAGAGGAGCCGACAGGGCATCATGGTCATCTTCGGCTATTCACGGATGTCGTACCGAAGGGGTGTGACGAGGAGCCTCGGCGGGGTGCGGTTCTATTGATACGAAGGGCGTGCGACACCCGGGATGTGATCAGGTGGTAGGGTGGTTGGATAAGGAAGTATTTTTTTGATTTGTGATAAAAGGCCGGTGTTAGCCGGCCTTTTCCCCCGTAGCTGGCGTCGATCCGGCGGACCCCCTGGCGGCCGCCACCTACGCCATGCTCACCGCCGAATCCCTGGGGCTTTCGAGCTGCATGATCGGCTCTGTCGCCCCAGGGATTCCGTCGGGAGATGCAAGACGAATGCATGAATAGGGAGACGGAGATCTTTATTGAACGTATATACAGAAAAAGTTTCTAGAAAGATCACAGGGAGGCGGTGGAAGATTTTAGGGGGAGGCTGAGGTGGGACTACTGTTGGTTCAGGAATTATTTAAGATATCAGTTTTATTTACCCAAAATGTCAAAAGAATTTTCCAATCTTTTTTACTATTGTATATAGTGCTTTGCTTAAGTTTACAAACACTTCAGGTGCTTTGACTATAACTAAGTGAAAAGAATGGTAAATGTCTGTTAAAACCTGTTCATCCAGGTTGTTTTGAAGTTCTACCTGCCGCATACTTATACTATCTGTTATTTTTTTCCTGATTTTTCGGAGCTTTTTTAGCTTTTTTTCTCTTTCTGCAACTATTTCTTTAGAATCACCTTTTAGATCATTCCATTTTTTATATGTTTCTCTAAAATTGCTGAAATGTTTATATAAAGGCGCACGAATATATGACGAGGGGATTTCAGTTGCAAAATTAGTAGTGTATTCTAAAGATCTATCAATGATTTTACAATAATCATCCTCAAGTCCTGTTTCTTTCATATTGACTAAGTCGTCAAGTAGCGATGTGAGGACATTTTCTCTTAGCCTATTTAATTTGTATAAAGGGGTTCCCCTTTCATTTCTTACCGTATTGGAGGACTTTTTACTGCTCATAATTGTTTATTCCCATCCAATGTGAGTACTTCTATACATTTATTCAAAAGATTTAAGAAATTTATAGGTAACTTTTTTAGTTGTCAAGAAAAAACAGAAAAATCTGAAAAAATGGGTATTGTTTTATACTTGAACGTCATACTTTTTTAAGAAAGGTCGAATTAAAAGAGAATCAAATGAATGGAAAATGAAAAATATTTTAAGATCTTCAAAAGCTGGCGGAGACCAACCTTGGCTGGCATGAGCGGGAGGAGAGGGAAAATCAGGTGGAGGAGAAGACAGGTGGTCATGACGCCGATACGGGAGCACCGTGACGGAACGAGCCTGTCACACCAGGATGCGGACGAAATTCGCCATCTCGGGTCGCTCCGCCCAGCCCTTCTTTTTATAAAAATCCCGCTCGTATGATTCCCGCTCACGGCTGTTGATGAGCATCAGCCGATAACATCCGTGTTTTACCGCTTCGGCCTCAACGGCGCTTATGAGCAGCGATCCCAATCCCGTCCCCCGCCATTTTTCCCCGACGAACAACTCCGAGAGATACCCCTCCACCCCTGGAAGAAACAGATACGGAAGCCAGTGGACGGCGGCGTATCCGCACAAAGCGCCCGAATCGTCCCAAGCGGTGAGCAGGAGGTGACGATCGCTCCCCAGGATCGTGTCAATGCGCTCCCGCACCCGGTCCATGATATCCGCCTTTGGTTTCATGGAGCCGTAGGCGTACATCTCGAATTCACCGGTAATCTCCGCCAGGGCGGTTGCGTCCGCTTTCTGTGCCGGCCGTATGAAAAAGGCCATGATTTCGGTGCCTCCAGATTGTGTGTCCGTTACTGTATATAGGTCATCTATACACACGGGCACCCGCCCTTTCGGGAAGCGCCCGTGTAGGGTGTCGTGTCGGGGAGTGTTACGAGCTGTAGTACATCATCGTGGCGTTGGGCACCACCCCCACGGAGGTCCCGGGGCTGTGAAGCTCGGTCAGGTGTCCCAGGGCCTCGTCCCAGGATTTCGTCCAGATGATCTGTTCCGGGTTGGCGAGCCAATCCGCGAAGAGGCGATCCTTGTAGGGCGCAACCACAATCAGGTTGATCGAGGGGATGAGCTGCCCCTGGGGATGCGCCAGGCCGCCGTAATCCCGGCCGAAACTCCGCATCAAGTAATGGGTCACCTGGCCCTCCGGCGCGTTTGCGATGACCACCACCGTGCCGGTCAGGTTTTCCAGACCCAGCACCCCGCAGAGGATGGCGATGGCCATCTCGTTGGCCTTGGCGAAGGCGTTTGCCACCACCACGTTCTTGTTTGAGGGCCTCGGGTCGGCGGCGTAGTGGGACCGTGCGACCTCCACGGCCTTTTTGTGGGCCTGGACGAAGTTGCCGGCGAAAGCGTCCGTCACAAGGCCCCGCTCGTTGAAGAGCACGTCTATCTTGAAGTCCAGCCCCGCCAATCGGGCCGCCTCCTCTATGTTCTTTCTGAGGATATTGTTGTCGAAATTGCCCAGGCCGCAGCTTGCCGGGTCCATTTCGTAGACGTCCTTGTGGTAGTGGGTTGCGGTGTCGTAATGAGACACGCCGGGAAGGATGATCTTTCCGCCGCCGGAAAAACCGGTTTGGGCGTGGGCGGTCACGCAGCCGATGCCTATTTTCAGATCGGCCCCTGCCACCTCTCGGTTGATGAGCACCTTTGTGCCCAGGCTCGTGGTGCCCACGTCCACGCAGTTTTCGTAGGCGTTGTGGTTGTACACCCGGAATCGCTCAAGGATATCGGCGCCCAGCTTCTTTCTCAGGTCGTGGTTGTTGAGGGCGCCGTGGTTTCCCAGGGCGCACACGAAGGTGATGTCGTCCTCATTCATGCCCCCGGCCAAAAGATCCTCGATGACGATGGGCGCGATGTCCGCCGCCGGCGTGGGCCGGGTCATGTCGTCAAAGATGATGACGGCGCGTTTTTTCCCCCGTGCAAGTTCCTTCAGGGGAGGGGAGTCGATGGGGGATCGGACGGCCGCGGCGATGTCGTCTCTTGAAATCGGCTGTTTCGAAGCACCCTTCATGGGGCAGAGTTCCACGTCCCAGTCCTCGGGAAAAGAAATATCGACGGTCTTGTTTCCATACCAGAAGAGTTCAGGCAGCGTTACTTTCATAGATGTTTCCTCCTCAAAGCGGTCAGACATAGTGTAAATTATAGCAGAATCGATCCGACATGGCGATGGATTTCTCTTCTCTCCCGAAGGGGAGAGATGGCGGGATGTCCCCCTGCACCGTCGAGACGCCCCCCCTCCCTGTACCGATACGACCCCCCCATCAGCGTGACGGCAAAAGGGCCCTCGACCCTTTTCAAATACGCCCTTTGAACCTGATGGGCGGTATGTTATGATATATAAACATACAAATGGAAAGGAGCCGTAATGACCAACGCGAAAGAGGGAGATACCGTAAAGGTTCACTATACCGGCAGTTTTCAAGACGGGACGGTTTTCGACACGTCCGAGGGAAGGGAGCCTCTGGAGTTCACGATCGGGGCGGGGGACGTCATTCCCGGATTTGACAACGCCGTCGTGGGGATGGCCGCGGGTGATAATAAAGAGATTCACGTGCCGATGACAGATGCCTACGGTCCGCATCATGACGAGCTCGTTCTGACCATCGAGCGGGACCAGATCCCGTTGGAAAACGATCCCGAAGAGGGCATGATGCTCCAGGCGCACCTCAGGGACGGTCAGACGGTGATGGTACAGGTGACGGACGTCACCGACGACTCGGTCACGCTGGATGCAAATCATCCCCTGGCCGGCCGTGACCTGACGTTTCAGATTACGTTGATGGAGATTGTCTGACAGATTCCGTATTTTTTAAAAAACCGTATTCGAGATGCCTTTTTCGAGAGAGGACCGATGACAGTTCCAACTATCGCGGTTCTGTACCATTCCGGGTCCGGCAGCACGAAGCTTGTTGCGACGGTGATCACGGAAAAGCTGGAGCAATCGGGGTCGGTGGACCTGGTCCCGATCTCCTTCGAGTACGATACCGGCCGAATCCCGTCGTATCGAACCCTCGTGTTCGGATTTCCGACCTATCACGGCAACCCCACCCGCTCCATGCGGGAGTTTTTCGACATGCTGCCGGTGGCGGAAAAACCGATCCCGGTGCACCTTTTTATCACTTACGGCCTGTATCCGGATCATACCTTTCGCGTTGCCGCCCGTTCCCTGGCGAAGAAGGGGTACATCACGACCGGACACATGGGCCTAAGGGGGCCCGCCAGCGACGGCGCCCTGATGCTGCCCGGGTGGATCGGGCCGATGTTCCGCTACGAAAAGCGCGCCCCGGAAAAGATAGACAAATTCGTCTCCGGGGTGAGGGAGTCACTGAACGGCGGGGACGCGACGCTCCGGATGCCCCGGTATGTCTGGTACACGCTGTTGAACGCCCCCCACAGGCTGTTGGGGGAGAAGAACAACAATCGGTGTAAGAATCGGATGCGCGTGAATGAAGGCCTCTGTACATCCTGCGGCAGGTGTGTAGAGGAATGCATCCGGGGCTGCTGGCGGATGGAGGAAGAGGCTCCGGTATTCGATCAAGAAAACTGTGAGTTTTGCCTCAGGTGCATCCACAACTGTCCCGCCGGTGCGATCTCATTTTCAGAAACATCACGGGACAAGCCCCGGCTGAATAAGAAATTTTATAGTGCGTTGAAGCCGACGCTGTATCAAGGAGTAGCGTGATGAACGGAAAAAGGCATCTTCTGGCGAGCGGCGCTGTCGGGGCGCTGGTCGCGGTGATCATGCTGGTGGTCATGGCGGTGTTCGCCGTAGGCTTCTGGCCCCTGGAGGTCGAGTTTCCGGGCATGGAAATCCTCACGGGAGAGGTGCCGATGGCGCCGGACAAATTCATCGAGTTCGCCAACCTGTCGGCCCTGATGCTCAGCCTGGATTCGATTTTTATCATCGGTGTGGTCCTGGCCTGGCTGGGTCTGGGCGTTCTGACCCGGGAGCGGGCGGGGAAGATGGGATGGCTGGTGGTGATCCTGGGGGTGACGGGGGCGATTCTGGATTTCTGTGAAAACCAGATCGGCTGGTCGATGGTGCAGGTTCGACTGATGGGGGCGTCGGCTCCCGTTGATGCCGTGCCGATATATGCCTATTTCATCATCTCCGCCCTGAGCTATCTGTTCCCGTTTACCGCCGCCGCCCTGGCGGGGGTGTGGCTGTGGGGGGAACGAATCCGGGAACGGCTCCTGACCCTGGTCGGGACGGTGCTGATGGTGCCGGCCCTCTTCGGCCTGTTTGTGCCGTCTCTTTCTGTCGCGTCCTTCATGTGGTTTCTCGTCTGGTTCGGAGTTGTCGGTGTTGTCCTGTTTCAGGAGAGTAGACATCTCTAATTCTCGATATTCTCAATGCGGTAAACAATGAAACGAACGATTCCCGACCGCCTCGTACGACAGATATCGTCCGACGAGGTGGGGGTGATGTATGATATCATCAACGACGCGGCGGTCGCCTATCGCGGCGTCATCCCCGTCGATCGCTACCACGAGCCGTACATGCCGATGGAGGAGCTTCTCTCCGAAATAGAAGACGGGGTGATGTTCACCGGCTGCGAGGTGGACGGCGAACTTATGGGGGTGATGGGCGTGCAGGATCGGGGGGATGTCACCCTCATCCGGCACGCCTACGTCAGAACGATCCAGAGGAGGGGCGGCGTCGGCTCGACCCTTCTTTCTCACCTCCTTTCGGAAATCGATAACCCGGTGCTCATCGGGACCTGGGCCGACGCCGATTGGGCAATACGATTTTACGAGAAACACGGCTTCATGCTGGTGACGCCCGAGGAAAAGGAGCGTCTTCTGAAAACATACTGGCGCATCCCCGACCGACAGGTCGAAACATCGGTGGTGCTGGCCGACCCCACGTGGCGAAAGAAGAGGGGATAGTCCCCTCGTCGGAGCGGTCGGGGGTTCCCGATCGATGGTCACAAGATTTTGGTACACACTATGCGAAAGGTATGAAAGATGAACGTTAAATACATCGACCTGAGCCACCCCCTCTCCGACGGTATGGCCGCCTATCCGGGAATGGGACACATTACCGTGGAGGCGATGTATGATCATGAGGCTTCAAGCCCGCTGTACGACGATAAGGCGGGATTTTTCCTGGGGAGGGTCAGTCTTCCCATGAACAGCGGCACGTATCTGGACAGCCCCTTTCATCGATACGAGGAGAGGCGGGATTTGGCCGGGCTTCCGCTTTCGATGACGGCGGGGCTGGATGGGATTGTCCTCGACTGGGACGCGGAAAAGAGCCGGGAGGTGACGCCCGATATCCCCCGGGAAAAGTTGAGTGGGAAGGCGGTGCTGGTGCGTACCGGCTGGGATCGATACTACGGCACCGATACATATAATAAAGGAGGGCCGTATCTCTCAAACGCCTTCGCCGAGTTCCTGGTGGATGCGGGGGCGCATCTTGTGGGGGTGGATTTTTTGAATGTCGACAACACTTCCGGGGACAAGGCGAGGCCCGTTCACTCCCTGCTTCTGAAAAACGACGTCCTGATCGTGGAAAACATGACGAACCTGGGAGGGCTTCCGGAGGGCGGATTTCGCTTTTTCACCGTGCCGTTGGCTATCGTCAAGGGGGCATCGTTTCCGGTGCGGGCGTTTGCGGAGGTGCGGGTCTAATAAACTTTTCGGGAGGTACTTAAAATAAAGAAGAAAAGAAAGCCCCATTTTAGAATATTACATTCATCTTAATTAAATAGCGGGATTGAATCTCACCGCGCCGTTCCCGCCCACATGTTCGCCAGTTCTCGGGCCGCCAGGGCCAGCTCGCCCGTCTGTTCCGTGGTCAGGCGCTTTCTCGGCCCCGATAGGACGACGATCATCCCGAACGCCTCCAGATCGTGAATCAGCTCCTTTTTTTCCACCATCCAGCGGCAGAGCGTGTCGTTGAAGACGCTCATCGTCTCGTAGTCGTTTGCTCCACGGAGCACGAACAGCTCCGAAAAATCCGGGTCGAATCCAATATCCACCACGGGGCCGATCTTCTTGTTGCCACTGTTCAGGAGTGATTTCCGGGTGACGCTCAAGTGGGGGACATCCACCCGCCGGTCGGACGCCACGGCGACGGTCCGATAGTAGTAATTGTTGTTCCCCTTGGCCCATGCCCCGTCAAAGAGATAGATCGTCCCGTCCTGATATTCCTGGTAGAGGAGGTTCTCCATCTTCCGCCACGAGTGCTTTTTGAAGAACAGGATGCCCGACACCTCGGTGGAAAGCGCCGCCCTCTTGGGTGTTTGGGGCTGGCCCATCACCTGCTTGAGTATGCCGACCAGAAAATCGGCGATGGGGGACCCGGTGGTTTCGCCGGGGCCCGTGGGATAGCCCGGCGCGCCCGGTGAAGGGGTGGATCCCCCGTCCGTGGGCGCATCCACCAGGAAGCCTGACCGCAGGGCGAAATCCGAAAGGGCCTCGGCCCGGCGCTTCTTCTGGCTGTTCTTTACAAAAAAGAGTGCGAAGGCGACGCCGACAATAACGACGCCCGATAGTATCGTGATCAGGGATTCGACATCATGTGGTTGCATCGATCCTCTCGAAAAGAATGAATGATGATGATACTATAGTAACCGTTTTTTCGATTGAATCAAGGTTTTTTGTTGACAGGGCGGGGAGGATGCTGCTGTAATAGGCGGCGGTTGAGGTCGATATGCCGTAAATTCAAAGGCGACACGGCGGCGTAATCCGTCGTATCGCCCTACATACAGTGGAGATGTCATCGATGGTTACGATACGCCGGGAAGAGGAATCGGACAGAAAAGAGGTATATTTCCTGACGGAACAGGCATTTCGGAGCGACGAGGAGCCGAGGCTCGTAGATCGTATTCGAGAGTCGGATGACTTCATCCACGAGCTGTCCCTGGTGGCCATAGACGACGACACTCTGGTGGGTCATATCATCTTCAGCGTCATGACGATACAGACCGAGGGTGAGGACATCCCGGCCCTGTGCCTGGGGCCGGTTTCCGTCGTCCCCGAGTACCAGAGGAGGGGGATCGGTTCAAAACTGGTCAGGCACGGCCTGGCCGAGTGCCAGCGGTTGGGGTATCATATCATCGTGTTGGTCGGCCATCCCGAATACTACCCCCGATTCGGATTCCGTCCGGCGAATGAGAGGGGGCTGTCGGTGGATGGAGATATCCCCCCGGATGCGTTTATGGTATATGAGGGCATCAGCGGGGCACTGGACGGCGTCACGGGAAAGGTGGTGTTTTCCCCCGCTTTCGACGGAATGATGTGACCCGGGCACAGGCTGTGTCTGTTGCCGATCCGTCCTTTTCCGAAGCCGCCCCTCCTCCCTGAGCATCTTCCCTGCGAAACAACGTGTCCGACAAAAGCCCGAGGGATGCCGTGCATGCCTTCCCGATGGACGGGACGTCCTCCATCTCTCGGAACAGCTCCCGTGTGAGGTCGAGGGCACGGGCATTACACCCCCGATCTCCCAGGGCGTTCATGGTTGAGACGGTGAAGAGCGACGCGGCCTGTATCGCCAGCGTCATCGTATCATCTTTCCTCTTTTCTGTGCAACCCCGCCCGTTATGCCGTGCGGTCAGCCGGGCGTATGCCAGGACGCACAGCGACAGGTGATCATCAAGCACGTCTTTTGCGGTCTTGTTCATGAAAAACCCCCCGGTGCTTTCTTCGAGCGTAGCACGGGGGGGTTGTTATATCAAAAATATGAAACGAAGCGGGGCGGTCTATTCTGAAGATTCAGGCACCGGCATCCGCCCGACGGCGTCCTCGGAGAGGCTTCCCAGGTAGAGCATCCCCTCGTATTCCAGCACGTTCGTGATCTGTCCGTAACTTCCGGCGGGGTCCTGGAGGTTATAGAGGATATTCCCCTCCTTGTCTATCCCCAGCAAAAACGCGTAATCGGAAGCCTTTGGCATGAGGGCCTCGGGCAGTCTCTGCACGATCTTTCTCAAAAACGGCTTCGGGAAAAGAACTGAATCGGCGAGCTCGTCCCGGGGGGAGACGATCGTCACCCAGAACACGCCGTGTTCGCCGCTGCCCAGGCCGTCGGGGAATCCGGGCAGGTTGTCGATCAGGACGCGTGCCTCGCCCCGATTCGACCCAACAAGCTCTACCCTGAGCACCCGGTACGCCCCCATCTCCGCCATGAGGAGAAAATCATTGTCCCGGCTGACCGCGACGCCGTTGGGAAAATAGAGGTCGGATAACACAACGCTCGTTTCCTTCGTGTCCGGATCATAGGAGAGGAGCCTGCCGTTGGGGCGATGCTCCATCAGGTCGTCCATGTAGTCCGCGTCGGAATATTTGTATGAGACGTCGCTGAAATAGATAATTCCGTCGGGGGCGATGTCCATGCCGTCGACGTTTTTGAAGGGAAGGCCGTCGGCTTCCGTCGTCAGTACCGTAACCTCTCCCTCCCGGTCGATGGAGAGGAGACCCAGA
Source organism: Candidatus Zymogenaceae bacterium (assembly GCA_016931225.1). Taxonomy (NCBI): domain Bacteria; class Deltaproteobacteria; order Candidatus Zymogeniales; family Candidatus Zymogenaceae; species Candidatus Zymogenaceae bacterium. The sequence continues at coordinate 11,494 of JAFGFE010000029.1, read as the reverse complement.
TGGCCGCCGCAGACGATCAGGTTGTCGTCGGCGTCGAAATCGAGGCCCAAAGGCCAACTGTCGATCTCGGAGAAGACGTTCGGGTTTTCTCCCTCCGGGGAAAACTTCAGGATGCGCCCGTCCTTGAGGCCGCCGTAGATGTATCCCTCGCTGTCGATGGCAACCCCCTCGATGGGAGAGCCCATGCCGGATTCAAGGCGCTCGACGGCACTGAGCCTGTCGTTGACCGCGTACACTCCCTCCAGGGCCGGGGCCTCGGGCGGGTTCCATGCCGCCGGATCGATGGGTACCGGCCAGAAAAGGAGGTAGAGTACCAGCAGGATCACGATCCCGCAGAGACTGAGAAGCAGTTTTTTCATGCGACGCTCCTTATGGAAAGAATAGGTGTGTAAAAAGAGTATATATTGTTATGTACATGCACATCCTCACCTACACCGTCACCCGGGCACGGTTCCAGTGAAACAGGGCCACCCCCACAGGCCGGTGTATCCGCTCCTCCATCCGGGCCAGTACGTCGTCGAAGAGGACGGAATCGACCATCCCCTGGCCCAGCAGCTCCTGGCCGGCGCCCCGGAAGATGCCGGTTGCGTTATAGAGCCAGGCCCGGTAGGGATCCGGGTCGTGCTCGGTGTAGATCTCCGGCTCGTAAGCCAGCTCGATTTGTTCGGCCCCGGCCTGTTTGAATATATCAAAAAGCTTTCTGCCCACAAACGGATCGCCGCCCATCTGCTGCTGAAGGATGCAGAACTGGCTGAGAACCTCCGTCATCCCTTCTATCTCGGGATAATACAGGACATTATGGAGGTCGTTTTCCTGGACGGCGACGGTTCCGCCGGGGCGTGTGACCCGCATCATCTCCCGTGCCACGGCCACCGGATCGATAACGTGCTCCAGCAGGTAGCGGCAGTAGACCACATCGAAGGCCCCGTCTGCAAGGCCGCTGGACGATACGTCGCACTGCTTGAGCGTGGCCGCCTCCACGTCTCCCAGGCGCATTTCCGCCTGGCGGAGCTGATCGGGGGAAAGCTCGATCCCGGTGATGCAGCATGTCGGAAAACGCCGGACAATGTTCGCCATCAAAACGCCGGTGCCGCAGCCGAAATCGGCGATATCCTTTTCCGAAAGCTCTCCCAGGTAGGACATAAACGATTGGTTCGTCAGGGCGTTTAGGGTGTTGAGGCGCACCTGCTCATCGTGGGATGTGCCGTGAATATATGTGGTCATATTACTATATTCCTTTATAGAGGGATGCCGGCGCATGGTGAGAATTGAACGATGTCCATAGCATATTACAGAACAATCGAGAGGAACACAAGACGGAAATTGTGAGGTTATACGGGGTTTTCCGTGAAAACAACCGGCGGGGCGGCATGCAAATTTGCGATCGATTCAGGGGCCGAGACGGCGTATGTCAACCCGCTGGCATTCGGGAGGTATTCGTGATATGGTTGTTCGTACCGGAAAAAACGCTCCAGACGGGGCGCCTCGGCGGTACCCGTCGGGAGTGCCGGAGATATGCGACGATACCGAGGGAAAGCGTCCCGAAAAACACAGGGATTGCCTTTTTCCGATAACGCCCGTCCCGCCGGTCCTGAACCGATTGCACAAGGAGAGGCTGATTTCATGCCCCCGCTCTGCGAGCTCATCGACGCTTTGAACAAACACTTCGGAGCGCCGGTCCTGAATCATCCCAAGGATCCCCTGAGCGAGCTGATCTTCACAATTCTGTCCCAGAACACCACGGATACCAATAGAGACCGGGCGTATGAGCGGCTCAGGAAAAAATTTCCCCGATGGCGGGATGTGCTGGAGGCCGACCGGGAGGAGGTGGAGGAAGCCATCCGCACGGGCGGGCTGGGCCGCCAGAAATCGACCCGGATACAGGAGATACTTCGAACCATCGACCGGAAGCGGGGAAAGCTCAACATGGATTACCTGGCAGAGATGAGCGTTGATGAGGCGCGGGAGGAATTGCTGTCGTTTACCGGTGTGGGGAGAAAAACCGCCGCCATCGTCCTCCTCTTTTCCCTGGGGCGTCCGGCGTTTCCCGTGGATACCCATGTCCATCGGGTGGGAACGCGCCTGGGACTGATTCCCGAGAAGATGAGCGCGGACGCCGCCCATGACGTCATGGAGCGGCTGGTGCCGCCTTCGCACTACTATGATTTTCACATCAACCTGATCCGTCTGGGAAGGACGGTGTGCGGACCCCGGCGGATTGCGTGCGAATCGTGCCCCGCCCTGGGTTGGTGTCCCACCGGATTGAAAAAAGGCGACGGCGGGGGAAATACCGTTCCATCGTCGCCGGACTGATTTCTCCCTTGCACACGGGATATGGAAGCGTTTATAATGTCAGCATCCATGAACGATCAACCAAGAGATATACGGGACGTTTTCGCGGGCATTGCCCTCGGAACCATGGTGGGCGACGCATTCGGCGCTCAGGTGGAGGGATGGGATCCTGAATCGATTCAGCGCGAATACGGCCTTCTGTCGGCCCCCATCGGGGGGGTATATACCGACGACACCCAGATGATGATCGGGCTGATGGAGGCGCTGGTGGAGTGCGCGGAAAGAGGCCCGAATTTTTCCGCCGCCATGCTCCAGGAAAGCGCAGCCCAAAAGTTTCTTTCGAATTTCGATCCGAGCCGGGGCTACGGCCGGCGGATACTCGGGGTAATGCGCCGAATCGAGTCCGGTCTCCCCGCACACATGGTCGGGACAGACAGCTGGGGGAACGGCGCCGCCATGCGCATCGCGCCTGTCGGGATGTTTTTTTACGACAACGACCAGCTGCTCATCGATATGGCCGTCCACACCGCCGAGATCACCCACATCCACCCCGCCGGCGTGGCGGGGGCGGTGGCCCAGGCCGTGGCCGTGGGCAGGGCGGTGCGCCACGCCGTGGAGGGCGATACGCTCTCCGTCGATTCCCTTGTCGGGGATGCGGCCCGGGCCGCCGGGGAATTCACCGAGGATGCGGTTTCCGAGATTTCCCGGATACAGGGTCTTTCGGCGGGCGACCTTGACGGGGCGATTCAAGAGATCGTATCGACGTTCAGCCGGGACGTCAGCGCCCTGGGGGCGGTTCCGGCGGCGCTCGCCGCGTTCGTTCTGGTTCATCGAATGGAGGGGGGATTCCCCGATGTGGTGATGGCGGCGGTGAACTCCGGCGGCGATACAGACACCATCGGCGCGATGGCCGGGGCCGTTGCCGGGGCATACTGGGGTGTCGACTCTATTCCGAAACAGTGGCTCGCCGTCATGGAAAACGGCGAAAAGGGAAGGGAGTACATCAGAGAATTGGCGTTACGCCTGGCGGAGTTGAAACATGCCTGAGTTTTTAAACCAACCGATGTTCTACTATCTGGCCGTCTTTATAGGTATATTGGCGTTCGTGCTGTTTGTTCCGATACCGTTTCTTCTTCTTCGCGCCGGCAGGCGTCAGCGGGAAATCCTTACCGTCATGGATGAGCTGGCCTTTCAGATAGAACAGCTCGTAACGAGATCGACGCCGATATTCGACTCGGCCATACATGCGATGGAAAACACCAAGGAGTGTCCCCAGTGCTCCAAGATGATCGACCAGGCCTACGGCGCGTGCCCGTTTTGTTCCTACAAATTTTCCCAAAAGTATTTTTTGAGCATCATCGGGCCGGGAGACGAGGCGGCCCTCGACGCCGCGGCGCAAAAACTGGCCTCGGCGTTCAAGATGGACTTTCACGAGCTGAAGCATCGCCTCAGGATGGGATTCGATTACACCATTTCGGATCACGCCAAGCGCCGCGAGGTGATGGGCGCCCTGGAAAAACTGGGGTGCACCGTAAAGGAAGTGGTCAAATGGGTATAACCCGATATATAATTTAATCTACCATACCGGTATGAAGGAGGATGACATGAGATTTTTTTCCTGGGCTTTTATTGTGGCGGCGTTTGCGTCGCTGGTGATGGGCGTTGTGGTCAAGGTGTTAAATATGTGGCCTCTTGCATTCGATCTATATCCCCGATCTTTTATGAGCTTTGCAACCGTTTGCCTCCTGTTCGCCATCTCCCTGACGCTCATGCACTGGTCGAATAAAAAATAGGCGCGGTACACGATAAGGGGGAGGGTATCGGTCGATACCCAAGCCCGAATGGGAGGATGGTATGAAGTTATTAGCCAACCTGTTTTTGCTGGCGGCGATTGTCAGTCTTGTGCTGGCATTCGTGGTCCGGCTTTTCATCCCGACCGGCATTGTAAGCTTCGGACCGTATTCCTTCTTCGCCCTTTCGCTGGTCAGCCTGCTCTTTGTGATTGCCATCAGCCAGATGAAGCGGGCGTTCAGGGACTGAGACTGAGATGTGGGCGGGCCCAAGCGCTCTGCTCGGGCCCGCTCGTGCATTCATGATGCGTGTTGTGTGATAAAATCGGTGAGGATCCTGAAATACTCCTCACCGCCCACATCGAACGTATCGTTGTGAAGTGCCCCCGGGATGGTGTAGAACCGCTTGGGTTCCTTCGCTTTCTCGAAGAGGGCACGGCCCAATCGGTAGTCCACGATGTCGTCCGAATCTCCATGGATGAAGAGCGTCGGGCACCCGACCTCTCCTATCTTATTTTGTGCGTCGAAAACCATCGTCAGGTGTGATTCCAGTCCCATGTTCGGGTACACGCTTTCAACCAGGTCGGAAAGCTGCGTGAAGGTGGATTCCACCACCAGGCACGGGACATTCACCCTCGTTGCCAGGTCCACGGCCACGGGACCACCCATCGACCGGCCGAAGGGAACGAGGCGTGCGGGATCAACTCCCCGATCTTCCGTCAGATAACGATACGCCCCCAGGGCGTCCAGGTACATCCCCTCCTCGGTGATGTCGCCTGTGCTTCTGCCGAATCCCCGATAATCGAATATGAAAGAGGAAATCCCCCAGGAGGCCAAAAGTCGGATGTTGGGGAGACGATGGGAGATATTGCCCGCGTTTCCGTGACAAAAGATCAATACGGGCGCGTCCTGTGACGCCGGGACATACCACGCATTGATGGCTTCATTGTCATCGGTCGAGTAGGTGATATCCTCATACGCGAGGCCGAATTGGTCCGGGGTGTAGTATATGTGGGATTCGGGAAAGAAGAGGAAGCGGTGTTCTATAGACATGGGTACACCCGTTGAAATGATAGCGATATGTTTCAGGGCAGAGAGATCAGGCCGTTGGTGACGTGTACTCTCTCTTGTGCCGCAAGCCGCTGGACGTGGCTCATGGTGATGCCCGTGCCGGGGAAGAATCTGACCATCTCGTTTTGGAACATCCTGTCCGTCAGATCTCTGAGGGAGAGCCGCACACCTGTGAGGATATCCAGGACCTTTTTCTCCCTGGCGAGGAGCCGCATGCGTACGTTGTCGATGACGCCCTGGGGGGAGTCAGGGATTTGTCCGTGGGAGGGCATCAGGATGCGTGGTGAGCGTTTCTCAACCTTGTCCAGGCTTTCGAGATACCCGGTCACGCCGCCCGAGGACGGCGTATACCACGCCGTGATGTCCCCCACGATATCCCCGCCGTAGAGCACGCCCGACGATGCGTCGTAAAGAGAGATATGGCCCGGGGAGTGGCCCGGCGTATGGATGACCTCGAAGGAGTATCTCCCGAGATTGACGATGTCCCCCTCTCGAATCGTCCCCGTGGGATCGATGCGCCGCATGGGACATCCGAAATCATCGAAAAAGCGCATCAGGTCCGAAACCTCAGGGACGTCTCCATAGGTCTCAACCGCGAGATCGATATCGTAGGATTCCGTCAGGCGCCGGGGCTCCTGGGCCTGCAGGGCGTCGTCCTCGTGGATGAGTACCTCAGGATCGGCGCCGTCCTTGATACATGCCCGGACAAACCGCCCGGCGGCCCCCATGTGGTCCGGGTGGGCGTGGGAGATAACCAGGGTCGTAAGCCCCCCGGGAGAGAGATCCAGCCGCGACAGACTTTCGGTAAGCCGATCGACTGTTTCCGTATCGCCGCAGCCCGTATCGATGAGGGAGAACCGCCCCCGGGGTTCCGTGACCACATATACATTGGCCGGTGCGGGCCACATGGCGTTTTCCGGGGCCAGACAAACGATGTCGTTGGTGACTCGGCTCTCGATCAGGCGCCGGGAGGACATGCCCGCTCTCCTGTGTTACGCGTGTTTTTCATAGTCGGAAGCGCGGCATTAACGCCGTTCCGCCCGGGCCGGGCGTTTCTTTCTCCCCTGGACGGTAAAACGATCCATATATTCGTACACCACCGGTATTAAAAACAGGGTGAACACCGCGGAGAAGAGCACGCCCCCCATGGTCACCACGGCCATGGCCACCTGGAATCCCGCATCCTTGCCGCCCAGGGCCTGGGGCAGGATGGCGAACGCGATGGCCAGGGTGCTCATCACGATGGCGCGAAACTTCACCTGACACGCTTCCAGCAGGGCCTCCCGCGGGATTTTCCCCCCCTCCCTTAGTTCGTTGGTGTAGTCGAGGATAAGGATGGCGTTGTTGACCACGATCCCCACGAGCATGACCATTGCCATGAGGGAAAAGATATTGATGCTCATCCCCGACACGAACAGCCCCACCGCTGTGCCGATGAGGCCCAGGGGAACGGTCACCAGGATGGTCAGGGGGTGGATGTAAGACTCCAGAATCGCCGCCAGCACCACGTAGGTGAGGATAATGGCCATGAAGAGGGCTTCGAACAGGGCCTGGAAGGCCTCCGCCATCCGTTCGCTCTCACCGCCGAAACTTACCGCAAAACCCTCGGGTATATCGATTGTGTCGACCCTGGCGTTGATGATGCCTTGGTATTTCCCCAGGGTGCCGGTGCCGATATTCGCGGTGACCTCGATGAGCTTCTGCCTGTCCTTTCTGAGTATCTCCGATTCTCCCAGTGTGTGCTCAACCCTGCCGAACTGGGTGAGGGGGGCCAGGCCACGGGGAGTCTGGATCAGCAGGTTTTCAAACAGGTCCTGATCTTTCCTGTCCGCTTCGCTCAGGCGTACCAGGATGTCGTATTCCTCGCCGCCCTCCCGATAGACCGAGGCGACCTCCCCCTCGTACGACGCCCTCAGAACCGAATAGATGTTCGCTGTGGTAATGCCGTAATCGGAGATGATATCGCGATCCGGGATGAAGCGGATCTCCGGCTGCGGGTCCTCCTGTGAGGTGTCCACGTCCACCAGCCCGGGGATGGCGTCGACGATCGATTCCACCTCTCCCGCAAGGGTTGAGAGGGTATCCATCTCGGTGCCCGTCACCTCGATGGTCATACCGGCCTCGGCGCTGCGGCCCTGAGATTTCTCGTAGACGGCTATCTCCGCCTCGGGGATGACCGCCAGCTCCGGGCGTATCATGTTGATGAAATCGGTGGTCAATATCCGCCTTTTCGAGAGATCCACCAGACCGATGATGATCTCACCTTCGTTGACACCGGAGTTTCCCTCCCCCACCGTTATGAAGACGGTCTCGACCTCCTCGTGGGTCAGGACAATGGCCTCGATGTCGGTCAGGATGTCCTCGGTTTGCTCGATGGGCGTTCCCGACGGCATGGTCACCTGGATACTGACGTATCCCTCGTCGCTGTAGGGGGTGAACTCGCCCCCAACCAGCGAGAGGAGAAACAGGGAGAAGAAGAATATCACAATGACCGTGCCGATCGTGTGGGGGCGATGATCCAGACACCACGCCACGGCGCTTCGATAGTCGGATGACAGTTTTTTGAATCGTTCATCCCACAGGGCGAAGAACCGCCGTTGCCACCGACGAATCGCCAGGAAATGACGGCTTTCCTTCTGCCTGCGGCCGTCCGTATCATTATCATTTGACGGCTTTAAAAACTTCGTCGCCAGCATGGGGGCCATGGTGAAGGAGACGAGGAGCGAAAAGATTGTGGCGAACACCACCGTCAGGCCGAACTGCTTGAAGAACTGCCCGACGATCCCGCTCATGTAGGCGATGGGGGTGAAGACCATGACGTTTGTGAGGGTCGAGGCGATGACCGCGATGGCGATCTCGGAGGTCCCCTTCACCGCCGCCTCTTCGGGGGGGTGCCCCTCTTCGATATAGCGGGAGATGTTTTCCAGCACGATGATGGAGTTCGTCGCCAAAATCCCGATGGAAATGCCCAGGGCCATGAGGCTGATGACGTTGAGGGTGAAGTCGGCGAAGAACATCAGAATGAACGTCGAGATGATGGACGTGGGCATGGCCAGGGACGCGATGAGGGTGCTTCTGATGTCGTGGAGGAACACATACAGGAAAAGTGACGTGATGATAATCCCCAACACGATGTTAATCAAGACGTCTCTCACCGACTTCATGATGAATTCGGAGAGGTCCATTGCGATGCCGATGTCGTACCCCGGGGGGAGCATCGGGCGCAGTTCATCGATGACGTCGAACACCTCCAGGGCCACCTTCACGGTGTTGGCGTCCGAGCGCTTGTTGAGGATGACCCCAACGCTGGGCTGTCCCTGGAATGTGGCGGAGTCCTCACGCTCGGCGAATCCGTCGGTCACGACGGCGAAGTCGGACAGCCGCACCGTGGCGCCGCTGGGCATGGCGAAGGTGGCCTCCGCCAGGTCATCCACCGAGTCGAATTCCCCCATGAGCCGAAGGGTGTATTCCTCGTCTCCGGCGGTGAGTTTCCCCAAGGGCACATCCTTGTTTTCAACCTCGATGAGACCCACCAGGTCCGTGATGGTCAGGCCGTAGCGATTCAGGGCCTCGGTGGAGACATCCACCTGGATTTCCCGGACGAGACCCCCCACGATCTCCACGGACGCCATGCCGTCGATACGGTTGAGGCGATCCCGAAGCTCGTTGTCGGCGAAATTGTAGATATTGTCCAGGGTATCGGGGCCGGAAACGCTCAGATTCATGATTGGAAGAGCGTTTATATCGAATTTGACGATGGACGGGGCCTCCACGTCATCGGGCAGGTCCGAGAGGATGGCGTCCACCTTGTCCTTGACCTCGATGGACATGATGTCGATATCCGCGCCGAGCTCGAATTCGACGTATATCACCGAGACGCTCTCCATGGAGACCGAGTCGATGGTCTTCACATTGCTGACGGTGCTGAGCTCGTCCTCAATCTTCTCGGTGACCTGGCTCTCCACTTCGCTGGGGCCGGCGCCGGGGTATTTGGTGGTGATGGTGATCATCGGCAGGTCGACCTTGGGAAAGAGGTCGATGGTGAGCCGTCGGTATGAATAGAGGCCGATGATGACAAAGACGAGAATCAACATCACCGTGAGAACCGGGCGTCTGACGGATACCTCAACGATTTTCATATCAGCTCTCCCCGTCCAGCAGGTTCAGGGGAGATCCGTCGACCAGTTTATTCTGGCCCCGTTTGACCACCATGTCCCCCTTCTCGAGGCCGTCCTGCACCTGGACGAGCTCTTCCGTCTCCCAGCCCAGTATGATCGGCTGCAGGTGGGCCGTGGGGAGTGATGGATTTTCATTACCGTCACTGTTGTGATCCGTGATCACGGTGTAGACGTATCGGTCGTCGCTCGCTGATATGACCGCGTCCCAGGGAACGGTCAGGGCGTCGTCGGCGGTGAAGATGAGGATGTCAAACCTCGTGACGACTCCGGGCTTGAGGAGCCCCTCTTTGTTGTTCATCACCACCTTTATTTCGAACAGCCCGGTATCCCGGTTGGCCGAAAGCGACACCGACTCCACGGTCCCCTCCACCGTCTTTTCCCCATCGGGCATATCCACCACGATCCGGGCCGGTAGGCCGGGCTCAATCAGGCGGGTTTTTTCGGCGCTGGTGTATGATTCAATACGCACCGTATCGATGATTGCCACTGTGGCAAGGATATCCCCCGGAGAGACCGGGTCTCCCTCGCTGACGGTGATTTCGGTGACGGTGCCGTCCATGGGTGAGGTGATCTTCACCAGCTCACTGGCGGCGTCATAGGTGGCCCGATAGACCTCGAAGGTGGTCCTGGCCGCCTCGTACTCCTGTTTGGAGACGGCGCCCGCCTCGTACAACTCCTTGACCCGCATGTAATCCCGGTAGGCCTGGTTGTACTGTTCCTTGGTCTGGCGATACCCCCCCATTGCCGCGCTGTACGCTGCGTCGTCCGGATCCAGGGTGATGAGGAGATCGCCCTCGCTTACCTCGTCGCCCTCGGTGACATGCACCTCCAGGACCCGGGTGGTAAGGCTGGAGGTCAACTCCGACTGACGTTCACCCCGGATCGTGCCGGAAAACTCCTTCCAGACTTCCAGGGTGCCGGGGCTGACGGTGACCGTCTCCACAGGATACCCGTCCCGTTCGTATATTTTCTCCAGTGACAGGACCTCTTCCTGATTGAGATATCCGTGTACTCGAGCAACGAAGAAGACGCACACCAGAAGCAGCACGATTGCCGCGATTTTGTGTTCCTTGATCAGCGACAGTATTTTCTTTATCATGCCGGTTACTGAGTTCTTGATTTCGTAGTAGTTCAAATTCATCCTGATAGCTCCTTGGTCGTTTGCGCTCGCCCGGTCGATGTGTGTCTGTTAGTCTGTGCCGGAATCATATGAGAGATGCGCTTCCCGTGAATCAGTCTGTGAATGATAGTGCTTCCGTTTCTGTTGTTCTTTGGAGGCACCGGTAATGCCGTAAAATAGTACACTTAAAAACGTGTTGATATCCGTCTCAACCTGTTCGGCGTCCCTGTTTTCGACGATGGCGGTCCTGCCGATTTCGGTCATGATGATCCATGTCATGTGGGATGTCAGGTCGAGGTCGTCAATGAAGAAATCGCCGGAATCGACCCCCCGTTTCAGGATATCCTTGACGATACGAATGTCTTTTTCCTTTTTTGCATCCATCTTTTTCTTGGGAATCGACGGCAGAACCTGGATTTCCTCAAGGTGTATGTTGAGTGTCTGTGCGAACTCCATCATGGAGAGGAGGCTATGCAAAAGATAGTTCTTGAGGCTTTCCCGGATATCGTCTTTGAGATTGACGGCGGACATAATATCCTGTTGTATTTTATCGAGCTCGTTTTCAAACAGGGTGAAGATGAGATCGTCCTTGCTCTTGAAATAGTTATAAAACGTGGCCCGGGAAATGTGGCTGTGCCTGACGATATCATCGATTTTCAACGCCCAGAAACTCTGTTTCTGACAGAGCTGCAGCGCCACATCGAGGATTCTGTCTTTCGTTTCTTGTTTCATTGGCAATACTTATATAATTAGACATTTTGCATAATATGTCTAATATATCAGAAAAAACCGAAATGTCAAGCAAGAATTGAAAATACCTGACAATGATGTGATAATGTACAAGGAGAAAATGTTTGGATTTAAAAAAGGGCGTTATCATCAATATGTTTTTTGTTTTGATACTGGACAGTATTCTCCAGGAGTTTCAGGGAAAAAACGCTTGACCGGATAATAAAATGCCCTAGTCACTAAAAGTGTTGACAGGTGACGAGTAAATAGAAGACGAGTCACGGTCTTCCTGTTAAGATGGATTAGCCAAAAAC
>JAFGFE010000028.1 GCA_016931225.1 Candidatus Zymogenaceae bacterium | reverse complement strand
GTTTTTGGGTTAATCCATCTTAACAGGAAGACCGTGACTCGTCTTCTTCTAACTCGTCACCTGTCAACGCTTTTAGTGACTAGGGCAGATATAACGGCTTGAACTTGGGAGTGATATCTTAGCAATTCTTTCTGACCAGTTATGCATTTTTTCTTTCTCGCCATCATATTTTTCAGTTAGATGCCCGTCTTGAATTTCGGAAGAAGTTCTTAATATATATGCAAATAAATCCGCTACCTGGGCCAAAAGAATGTGTTTAGAATCTGCAAAAAAAGGTACATCAATTATTTGATTTAAAGCGGTTTGTTTCGCATCTTTATTGTAGAATGAATCAATCCATTGGGGAGGCTTATGGATAAGCAGACTAAGGTCTGTTTCTTCTCTAACTTCCCGGTCAAAAATCAATACACTGTGGCCCTTTGTATTACCTTTGCCTTGGTGATATTTCTGGACTTGAAGCGTACAGTGTATGGCAGCGGCACACCAGCTTGATTTAAAATCCTGAAGCCGATTATCACTACATTCTTTTTGTTCGTAAATACTTCTATTTATACCGCTGAAAATACATTTATGTTTTCTATCTTCGACCCAGTCAAAAATTATTTCAATAATTTTAGCTCTTGCATTGCCATCCGTACCACGCCATATTCCGTTCCCTCTATAGAAATCACGAGTATGAAATTCTTCAACATTTTTATTAATGGCTTCCGAGAGTTTTCCAAGAATGTAAGCCCACTCTTCTTTCGTAACATGCATTCGAGATGCATCAACGATAATCCCAGCTATAACTAGATAGGCTTCTTCGCCCATACCACTTTCATCAAAATAGCAAAACTTCATGGCTCAACTTACCGGGAAAATCGTAACTTTTTCAGATAAATTATTACCAGACATATTACACCCTATGAGTGGTTTCAAGAACAAAGAATATTTGTATTATTTTTACATGAAAAATTCATTTTTGTCAAGCCATCATAATCACAAAAAAAAACCGGGCCCATCTGGAAAACGGACCCGGTGTTTGTGGTTTTTGAAAGGATCGCACCGTCATCATTCGGGGAAGACGGTGAAAAAGCAGTTTCCCTCCAGTCCTTCATCGAGAAGCTGCACCTCGAGCTCGAAATGACCCGGCGTGACGGTGGAGCCTAGATCGTTGACCATGTCCCATTCCCAGTGTGCCAAATCTCCCGAAAGCATCGGGTCGGGGACCGCGCCCGGTCTTTCCGTATGGCTTGAGCTGGCGATGGGGCCGGACTCGGTGATTCTGTAGATGATCCATGTGAACCTGCTCGTATCAAGGATCGTCGTACCTGAATTCTTCAGGGTAAAGACGACCGTATCTCCCGCCCTGTAGCGTTCCTTGTCGCAGGTCAGGGTAACCTCGGTCTTCTCCGCGCCGGCGGAGATACGGAAGGGTTCGGAATACTTTGCTCCTTCATACTCCGCCTTGGGCATGGAGATGCCGACCTTGATCCGATACGCTCCGGCGGGCTGGGCGACTCCTTCGTTATCCCTGGTGTCCCAGGTCCATGTTACCGTTTCCCCCGGCTGCAGATGGACGGAAGCGCCGTCGGGCATGTTCGGCTCGGTGAACACCTCCCGGCCGGACGTGCCCTCCTTCGTTTCAACCTGCCACCACATGTTTTTGAGGCTCAATGTCCGTGTGCCGGTGTTTTTCATCCGGATTTTTACCGTATCCATGGCGTTATATGTGTCGCTGTCTGTGATGATCGAAAAGTCGTAGTCTGCGGCCGCCGCGGATGATGCACAGACACATATCGCCATCGCCAGCAGTGAAACTGCCAGAGAAAGAAAAAAAGACGTACTATGATTCTTTTTCATAAAATAACCCCCTTAACCTGCAATTGATTTCGCGGGTCGGTTTTGTATTCAGTGAAAAGATACGAAGAGCTGTGTGTGAGAAAAGCGATTGGGATCGAGAATGCCGTGGTCGATGTTTTGCGAACGGGTGGATCAGTCCGTTATAAGAGTGCGGGTGAGTAGATCAACTTCATACAGATTCCCTTTGGAGTTGAAGGTAAATCCCCTCTCCCCCGTTCCTTGTAGATTGGAATCCGTGACCTCATCGAGCATCCCGTAGTCGATGGTGACCGGATCGCTCTTGTCATCGATGCTGTTGACGGCGACGTTATGTATCGTATAGTCAATGACATCCACCATGAACGCCACATCTCCGGTAAGCACGAGAAGCTTTCTGGGCTCATCCGCCTTTCTGAAAACCTGACCGTAGGTATCGGTGCCGTTTTTTGTAATGATCGCCTTTTCTTCAATAAAGCCGGTGGCGCTTCCCGACAGAGCGGGGATGGTCAGGCAGACGAAGAGGAAGGCGCATACGGACAGTGTAATAATCTTTTTCATGATATGTTCCTCCATACATATTAGGAATCCCGTCTCACAGGATATCAAGATTGATAATACATTACAACGGTGATTATGTATCACTCGTGAAATTCAGCCGCACCCGGAAGACGCCGTGTTCACTGGTGCGTTCGATGTCGAATCCCGACTTTTCGAATATATGCAACATCGCTGCGTTTTCGTGAAGGACGTCCGCGGTAAAGGCCACCAGCCCCGCCCTGCGAGCCATGAAAACCAGATATCTCGAGAGCTCCGTGCCGATGCCCATGCCCTGATAGTCGTCCCGGACGACGATGGCGGCGTCCGCCGTGTGGGTCTCCTTGGTGATTTTATACTGACCCATGGCGACCGCCGTTTCCTTTGCGCCGTCGGTCAGCACCGCCACCACCACCATCTCCTCGGTGTAATCGATAACGGAGTATTTCTGAAGCACCTCGTGGGGCATGTCTCTCCGCTTGGAGAAAAACCTTTTATAGATGGTGATATCGGACAGCGAATAGAAAAACTCCTTTAACAGCGGCTCGTCCGTGATCTTTACCGGCCGAAACAGAAGCCCAATCCCCGTTTTCGAGATGCGATACTGTTCCAGGTGTTCCGGGTACTGTCCCTTCACACCGGGTACGAAGGCCTGGTCGGTGTAGATGAGCTTCTTTTCCCGGGCCAGCTCCACCAGTTCCTCGCGGAAATCCGGATGGGCGACGGCGATCAGCTCCATGGCCCGCTCCCGGATGTTCTTGGCGTGAAGATACGCAATGCCGTATTCCGTCACCACGTAGTGGATGTCCCCGCGGTTCATGGTAATCCCCTCGCCCTCGCTGAGAAAGGGCACGATTCGGGAGACCTTCCCATCCTCCGCCGTGGACTGCATGGCGAGAATGGTCTTTCCCCCCGGTGCCAGTACGGCGCCCCGCATGAAGTCGGCATGTCCTCCCAGGCCGCTGTAAAACGTCCGGCCGATGGACTCCGCCGTGGCCTGTCCGGTCAGATCCACCGTCAGGGCGCTGTTTATGGCGGTCATGTTCCTGTGACGGGCGATGACCAGGGGGTTGTTGGTGTAATCGGTGGGCTTGAACTCCACCAGTGGATTTTCATGGACGTAAGTATAGGTTCGGGCGGTGCCCATGCACAGGGCGGCGATGGTCTTTCCCCGGTTGATGGTCTTTTTCATGTTGGTGACGGCGCCCGCCTCCATGAGGGCGGCGATGCCGTCGGTGAAGATGTCGGTATGTATGCCGAGATCCCTCTTTGCCGTCAGGTGTTGGAGCACCGCGTCCGGGATGCTGCCGTAGCCCACCTCCAGGGTATCGCCGTCTGAGATGATGCTGGATACGTATCCGCCGATCCTTGACGCGATGTCGTCCGGCACCTTCTCCCGGTATTCCAGCAGCGCCTCGTCATGGGAGACGAAGTAGTCGATATCGCCGGTGTGGACGAATCCGTCGCCGTGGGTCCGGGGCATATATGCATTGAGCTGGGCCACCACCACATCCGCCGACTCCACCGCCGCCCTGACGATATCCACACTGATGCCGAGGTTGACAAACCCCCGCCAGTCCGGATACGACGTCTGTATCAGCGCCACGTCTATGGGAAACATCCCCCGGTTGATCAGATCCACCAGAGACGACAGGTGTGCCGGGGTGTAGTCAACGGCGGCCCGATTGATGTCCTCCCTGGTGTCGGCGCAGATGAAAAAGGTATCGAGACTGAAATGCTCCGGGTATCGCGGTTCGGTTCGGGGGGTCATGCCCAGCCCGATCAGGTGAAAGGGGCGATAGGAGATAGCATCGGCCAGTTCTCTGGCCCGGTCGAGGAGGGCGCGGGTTAAATGCTGGGGCTCTCCACAACCGGAGCCGATGAATATCCTGCTGCCGGGACGAAGTCCCGCCATGACATCGCGGGCGGTGATGAATTTCTCCGGGTAGGCCGATTTGACCGAATCGAGATTTCGTTGATCCGTCTGGAACATGGATGATACACGCGCTTCCCCGGCGGGGAGCCGCCGGGTAGGTGTATAAAAAATTCTGGCGGCGTTTCTAATCCTTGGTGAAGTCCCGTTTCAGCTTGATCACGCCCCCCAGACTCTTTTTCTCGATTTCAAAGCCCTCTTTCGCGAACAGGCTGAGCATTGGCTTGTTGACGGGCAGCACCTCGGCGGTGAAACCCGCCAGACCCTGACGCTTGGCAAGATACGTCAGGTAGGTCAAAAGCTCGGTGCCGATGCCCATCTTTTGGTGATCGTCCCGGACGATAAAGGCGATCTCGGCGTAGTTGGAGAGAATATCGACGATATACTGGCCGATCCCCAGGGCTGATTCCCTGTTGTTTTCGATATCAACCGCCAGAATCACCATCTCCCGGTTAAAATCCACCACCGAAAATTTCTGGAGTTTTTCGTGGGATATGGAGAGGAGGTTGATGAAGAACCTCCGGTATATGGTCTTGTCGGACAGGTCGTAGAAAAACTCCTTGAGCAGCGGCTCGTCGGTGATCTTTACCGGCCTGAAAAAGAGAGAAAGGCCCGAGTCGGTGGTCCGGTAGTTTTCCAGGTATTCCGGGTACTCCCCCTTCTCACCGGGGATGAAGGCCTGGTCTTTGTAGATGAGGTT
>JAFGFE010000027.1 GCA_016931225.1 Candidatus Zymogenaceae bacterium | reverse complement strand
TGGGTTAATCCATCTTAACAGGAAGACCGTGACTCGTCTTCTTCTAACTCGTCACCTGTCAACGCTTTTAGTGACTAGGGCATATAAACTTCTAATCATTTTTTTCATGATCTCTGTTCGAATGATATCAATATAAACAATTAGTATTATAAGTCATTTTTCGTATCAAAGTAAAGGAGCATCATTATCTAGCTATAGTAGTATAACCAACTCCAACTATATAAAAAAGGGGAAGGACCCTCCGGCCCTCCCCTTTTCATTTCGCTGTGTCGGCTTCTATTTCTTATCGCCCCTCCCCGACGATTTCCAACAAGCCGTCTTCCCCGCTCCTGAGCTGCTCAATCCTGGCCCAACGGCGGAGCTATTATATCTCCAAAAAACTTCATTGGGTTCTCATGCATCAAAAGTTTCAACTCCTCTTTTGAAAAAATCTCTTCAAAGTTGGCGAAATATGACGCCATCGTCACCTGATCCGTCAAGTACATTACGTCAAAATCGGTGCCGAACATAAGCTGCGATTCCAGTATGGGATTATCGTCCCAGAGCTTCCGTATCGCTTTTAAATTTTCTATATCCGTATAACAGGACAAATCGGAATACACCGTACCATATGTATTCATCAGGTTGATAATCTCATGCGCCCACTCATATGATGGATCCGCACTGCCGAGATGGGCGAAATTGATATTGAGGTCCGGATAGTTCTGGAGAATAGGCTCGAAGTGGGCGGGATTTCCAAAGTCGGCATGTTTCCATTCGGTACCCGGAGGAAAGCCGCTTTTGCCGCAATGGAATGTGATGGGAATTTGTTGGCGGTTACAATAGTCATACAATGTATCCATCGAAAGAGATTGCGGATGATAGCCCATGCGCGGGTACAGCTTCACCCCGTAAAACGGGCCGTCGGTGCCGATATACCCCCCACCGATAATTTCATCGAGTATGCCCGGCCTGCGCGGATCGATCGCGATAAAGGGATATAACTCGCCTTTTCTGCTTTCTACCAATTTTACAAGGTTGTCCAAATGAAAACAATAGCCCTCCGTGTGATAATACTCCTCGGCCGTACCCTCGGCCCTCAATTCATCAGCTTCAAGCGT
Organism: Candidatus Zymogenaceae bacterium; assembly: GCA_016931225.1. Classification (NCBI taxonomy): domain Bacteria; class Deltaproteobacteria; order Candidatus Zymogeniales; family Candidatus Zymogenaceae; species Candidatus Zymogenaceae bacterium. The sequence continues at coordinate 87,354 of JAFGFE010000027.1, read as the reverse complement.
TAACGCCCTTCCAACCTCTCTTTCCGCGTCTATCGCTTCAAGGAAATGATTAACTCCTTTGCTTCTCGCCAATTCATCACCAGAATCGGTCGATCTTATATGTTCCTCTATCTGTTTTTTTAAATCGTCAAGGATATCATCCCACGCCTTTTGAAACTCAGCTTCCTTGATACTTCTTAGCGGCGCCCTTCCCGCCCGTGTAGCCTCCTGTTCTTTCTCCAATGGATACGCGAGCATGTAAAAGATATCCATCATCAACGGCACCACGCGCCATGTGGAACCGGGCATTGCCTTTGAATATTCCTCCAGAAGAAAATCAAGGTTTTCTTCCTCCGAACCAAACGACGCTGATATTAACTCGAAGAATTGTCTCAAGAATTGTTTCAGGGAATCTCCAATGCCCGCTCGATCAGGCGCGGTCAGTCGTATCTCATCGCTCACGTCAGGCGGATGCCACGGATACGTTCCCATCATCATGTCGCGAAGCATATTTTTTGCTTCCTTCAACGCATACCTGAGGGTGAAAATATGGCAGTGTATATCAAAAGAGAGATTATTCATGATATACCCCCCGAGAAAACATTATTTGTTTATAGAGAACTACATATTATCTAACTTGTAAGACTTTATCTTTTGATTGTCAAGAAAAAAGTTTTACAAACTTTGATGTTAACATTGTTTATCGCATAATTTTTTCTGGCATATTCTTCAAACACAACGGTTTGTTGAATACAAGGAGAAATCGCTATGAAAAAGTTACGACCTTTCCTGACAGTCCGGTTCAAAAAACAAGTCGGTTTTTTTCATAATAAGGCAGCTTTCGTAAATAAAAAAGGGGAGAGCCTTTTGGCTCTCCCCTTTTTTTTTGCTGTGTCGGCTTTGATTTAGAACGCCATGCTCTCCTCGGCGATCTCCAGGTAGCCGTCTTCTTCGCTCTTGAGCTGCTCGAGCTTGCCGAAGGTGCGGGGCAGGAGGTTACCCAGGTAATACTGAGCGGTCTTGACCTTGCCGTCGTAGTAGGCGATCTCGGCGTTGTCGGCCACTTTGGCCTTCAGGTCGTCGCCGGTGGCGCCGCCGGAGAGCTCCTCGAGCTTCGGCTGGGCGATGGTGGCCTGCCACAGAAGCTGCCATCCCATCACCAGATCACCCATGACCTCCATCAGCGGCACGCAGTTGCCGAAGATCAGGCCCATCTTGCCCTTGCCCATCAGCTCCTGCTGGAAGGCGAAGCCCTCCTCCAGACCCTTCATGACCTTCTCCACGTTGGCCACGTATCCCTTGAGGGCGGCGTTCTTCTTCGCCGCGGCCAGGGTCTTTGCAACCTCTTCCTTGAAGTAGCCGAACATCACCATGCCGTTCAGCAGGGTCTTTCGGAAGGTGAAGTCCATGGCCTGAATGCCGTTGGTGCCCTCATAGAGGGACGCGATCTTACAATCCCGGGCGAACTGCTCCATCGGGTATTCCTGGATAAAGCCGTAGCCGCCGAGCACCTGGATGCCCTGGCCGGTGATGTCCCACACCATGTCGGTCTGGTATCCCTTGCAAACGGGGATCAGGAGATCCGACAGCCCCTGCCAGCGGGTCTTCTCGTCGCCCTCGGTGGTCTCGATGTTGTCGATGCAGTAGCCCAGGTAAAACTGGAGGCCCCGCATCCCCTCGACATACGCTTTCATGCGCACCAACATCCGTTTTACGTCCGGGTGCTGGATGATGGGCACGCTCGGGGCATCCTTCTCCTGCATCTTTGTGTAGTGGCCGCCCTGAACCCGCTCCTTGGCGTAGTCCACCGCGTGGAGATAGGAGGCGGAGCTGGAAGCCAGTCCCTGAAGTCCCACGAACATCCGCTCTTCGTTCATCATGGTAAACATGATGCGCATCCCCTTGCAGCGATCGCCCAGGAGGTAGCCCACGCATTTCCCCTCGTCGCCGAAGTTCAGCGTGGTGGTGGGGGAGCCGTGGATGCCCATTTTGTGCTCGATGCCGCCGCAGACTACGTCGTTGCTTTCGCCGACGCTGCCGTCGTCGTTGAGGCGAAACTTGGGCACGATGAAAATCGAGATGCCCTTGGTGCCTGGGGGGTCTCCCTCGATGCGGGCGAGCACCATGTGGATGATGTTTTCGGACAGGTCGTGTTCGCCGGAGGTGATGAAGGTCTTTGTGCCGACGATGTTATAGGTGCCATCGTCGTTGGGGGTCGCCTTGGTCTTGAGGGCGCCCACGTCGGAGCCGGCCCACGGCTCGGTCAGGCACATGGTGCCCAGCCACTCTCCCTCGTACATCTTGTAGAGGTAGGTGTTCTTCTGTTCCTCGGTGCCGAAGATCTCCACCATCCGGGCGGAACCGTGGGTCAGGCCCGGGAAGGCGATGAAGCCGAAGTTCGCGCCAACGAACATCTCGGTACAGGCCATGTAGAGTGCATAGGGCAGTCCCTGGCCTCCCACTTCCGGATCCTCGGCCATGGCGATCCAGCCGCCGGCCTTATACGCCTCCAGGGCTTTCTTGAATCCGTCCGGCGTTGTGACCTTTTTAGTTTTTGGGTCATACTGGGCGCCGATTCGGTCGCTGTCTTCGTTGAGGGGCCAGATTTCGTTGACCATCAGTTTTTCCGCCTCATCCAGAACCATGTCGAAGATATCCTTGGAGTGATCGGCGAATTTCGGGCGCTCGCACAGCTTTTCGATATCGAGCTGTTCGTACAGGACGAATCGAGAGTCTCGAAGATCTGAAATTTTGTTGCTCATAAATACCTCTCTTGTGATCTTAAAAAATCACCATATGTTTAATGTGTATATTGAAGTTGCCGGGGCGGAAGCCCCTTCGATAAAACGAGCTGGTTTCGGGGTGCCACCCCGCCTCCTGTCCTTGCCCGCTGTCTGAATGAATCTTCATTCATCAACCGTGTTTTTACCATGAGGACGGATTTAATGTCAAGATAAAAACGAAAGAGATAAAAACCCGTATAGACGGCGCGATTTCAGCATTTCGCCGGAAAATAGATCTTTTCTTCAACTATCGGGTGGGATGCGTGTGCGGGAACTTTCATCGGGACTCCCGGGTGCCCACTTTTTCCCTTTCCGCATGTGATGGGATTTGATACAATCGACACATCTTCAAGTATACGAAACACTATTTTAAAAAACGGCCGAGAAATGAACGAACTGAGCGGGCGTACGATCGAACTCCTGGTGGAAACAGGGGCGCTGCGATTCGGGGATTTCACCCTCAAGAGCGGGAGGAAATCCCCCTATTTCGTCAACATCGGCGACGTGGCCGACGGTGCGGGGTTCTCCTCCCTGGGTGAAATCCTTGCCGAGAAGATCATGTCCGAGCTGTGCGTTGACGACTACGACATCCTCTTCGGCCCGGCGTACAAGGGCATCGTCCTGGCCGCGGCGACGTCCCTTTCCCTCTACAGCCTTTTCGGGGTCAACCTCCCCTTCGCCTACGACAGGAAGGAAAAAAAGGGACACGGCGAGGGCGGTACATTTGTGGGAGCGGGCCTCGACCGCCCCGACTCCCGGGTGCTGCTGCTGGACGACGTCATCACCGACGGCGGCACGAAGATCGAGGCGGTGGCCCGCATCGGGAGGGAAACCACGGCACGGGTCGCCGGGATGCTGGTGGTGGTCGACCGGATGGAAAAAGACGACTCGGGGCTTCTCTTTTCCGCCCGCATCGAAGAGGAGACCGGGGTCCCCGTATATTCCCTGACGACGCTGGCGGACATCGTGGACTACATCGAGGCCCGGGGGCCGGAGCTTTTGGGGGTGGACGAGGGTGTGTTCTCCTCGATGAAGGAGCGTCTCTCCTGACAGGTGAAAGGGATACATAAGGCATTCGGAATACAATTTTTATATATCCGACTACCGGAGCGTACTGATATGATCGATCGATTCTCATTTCTCGAGCACCCTCTCTCCCGCCGTCGATTCGTAAAAACCGCGGGAAAACTCACGCTCATCACTGCTGCCTGCACACAGGCGACTGCCCGCCCCGTCCCCGCCCGGGCCGAGGAGGAAAAAGGCCCCTTCACCCGGGAGATCCGCACCATAACCCAGCCCGTGGACCATGCCCACCCGCACGGCCCCTCCTTCACCCAGTATATTCACCTGCTCATCCCGGACGGCGCCGACGAAAGCTCTCCCTTCTTTTTCATCCTGGGAAACGAGCACGACGTAACATCCGATGAGATGATCAGATACTACAAGGCCTATCAGACGGCCGAGCCGATCATCTTCATCCAGCCGGAGCACCGGGGATACGGCCAGAGCATCACCGAGGGCGACCAGACCATCCCCTCGTATGTCACCATAGATCAGGCCCTGGCCGATTATCACCGGGTCGTCATGGAATTCAGAGGTGAATTCACCGGCCCCTGGATGGCGGTGGGATACAGCTACGGCGGCGGCCTGGTCATCAACTACGCCCACAGTTACCCGGACGATGTCGACGCCATCCTCTCCTCCAGCGGCGTGGTGGACTGGCCCTTCGCCATGGACGTGTACGACCGCCAGGTGCGCCTGAACCTGGGGGACGACATCTACACCCGCGTCGCCGGGCACATCGAGGCGCTGGCGCCCGATGAGCTCTTCGATGACAACTGGGTCCATCGGGAGTTTTTGACCGCGTGGGTCACCGGCATGACCCAGTACGACGAGTACAGCCCTTATGTGGGGCTGTTCGGATTTCTTTCCCGCCTCTCCACGGAACGGTTCTTGAAGGCGCTTCGCGCCCTGGACGATTCCATCGCCGACGGCAAGGCGATGAAATACGCCGTGGCCAACGCAATGACATCCATGCCCTGGGACGTGGCGCACACCGGTGAGTATACCTGGCGGGTGTGGCGCTACCAGCAGGCGATAGAGACCGGCGTGTTCTGGTTATCGTCGGAGGCCGACGGCCCCACCATCTATCCCCGCACGGAGGAGGACTTCATCGCGGAATGCGAGGGGGCCCTGGGCTTCTCTCCCCCCTATGCAAAGGCCGCCCCCTGGTCTCCCCGGGACATGGTGCCGGAGCTGAAAGTGCCGATGGTGTACGTCATCGGCGGGCGGGACCCCTGGAAGGGCATCTGCCTGGAGAGCGATTTCCCCATAAACGAGGGGAGAATCTTTCTCTACAATGACAGGAAGCACTGCCCCGAGCGCAGGGACCCAAAGCTGGGCGGCGAGGTGATCGCGGAGCTTTTGTCCTTCGCCCGGAAGTAAACCGGCGGCCGGTTTGATCGTTTTTTCTGACATATATAATATATATCGAACGTATGAAACCGAGAGCAGTACCGACCATAATAGACAGTCGCGACCGGTCCGACGACGAGGGCCGGGGAGATGACGCCAGCAAGCGGTTCCCCCGCTCACGGGCGAACCTCAAGAAGATCATGGCCGCATACAGCAACGGCCTGATCGAGGGATACCGCAGCGGGAAGTTCGTGGTGTGGATCGCGGCGCTCTTTCCGGTGGAGCTGCTGCACGGGTTCGATCTCGTCATCGCCGTGCCGGAAAACCACGCCGCCATGCTGGCCGCCCGGGGGATGGGGGCGAAAAGGGCCGAGGCCGCCGAGCGCCTGGGCTTTTCGATGGACCTCTGCTCCTACGCCCGGGTGGATTTGGGAAGCCACCTGGAGACGGACATCGGGGGCCTCCCGAGTCCGGACCTCATCATCTCGGACAGCAACAACTGCTCGCTTTTGGTCAAGTGGTTCGACGTCTACCGCCGGGAGCGAAACATCCCCCACTTCGTCGTGGACGTCCCCTTCTGCTACCGACCCCAGCGGGCCGAGGACCGGGCATACATCATCAATCAGTTCAAGGAGCTCATCCGTCTGATCGAGGAGCTCTCCGGCCAGACCTTCGACCCGGACAGCGTCCGCCGGGCCGTCCGCCACACGAACGAGGCCAATGCCCACTGGCATCGGTTTCTGTCGCTCGGCCGCCTTCGTCCGGCGGGGATCACCGCGTTCGACACCTTCGCCCACATGGCGCCCTTCATCAGCGCCCACCGGGGGACCCCGGTGGTCGCCGATCACTTCCGCATCGCCGCGGACGAGGCCACCCAGCACTATGACGACGGTGTCTTCCCGGTGCCGAGGGAGAAATACCGGCTGTTGTGGGACAACATCGCCCCGTGGCACCAGCTCGGGGCCATGTCACGAAGGCTTACGGAGCTGGGGGCGGCGGTGGTATACGCCCCCTATACCGGCTGCATCGGCACCCTGGAGGGGAAGGTGGAGCACCTCCCCGCAAACAACGCCGACCCCCTGGACACCCTGGCCCGCTCCCAGAACTTCACCGTCACGTCATACGGCATGGGCCTGCGCCTGGAGGCGTTGGTCGAGGCGGTCAACAAGTATCAGATAGACGGGGTGATTTTTTCCAGCAACCGCTCGTGCAAGGTCTATTCCGTCATGCAGATGGATACGGCCAGAAAGCTCAAGGAAAAGACCGGCGTCAGCACGGTCTTCGTGGACGTGGACCACGCCGACCCCCGGAAATACAGCGAGGAGGGCGTCTTCGTCCGCATCGAGGCGCTGCTGGAGGAGATCGAGGGGTAGGAAGATCACCCTTCCCAGGTCGTCATTCAATCGGAAAAGCCACGCACCTTCCGTATCGTGTATCCTCCCGGGTCCGCCGGATCAGAAAACTATACACGGACAGACTGCACGGAACATGGTATATTTCTATGGATGAGTGTAGAATTGCCATATATAATATAGAGTTAATATGGAGGCGTTATATGAATCGGTACTTCTTTGTGGGTTTCGTGCTTGCAGTGTTGCTTCTTCCCGTCATGCCGGCCATGGCACAGGATTCATCGCTGACAGAGGATGCAATCCGCGAGGCCTTCGCCTTATGGGAGGACGAAACGGGGGAGTTTACCGTCATCGATCCGAACGAGATAACGTGGGAGATCGGCTCCTTCACACAGGCCGATGCGGTCGAGGCGGTTGTCTCGTTCATTGACAACGGCCAGGCGCACGTGGCCCTTCCGGGAGAGCTGTGGCTTCTGGAAAAAAACGGAGTCTTTACACCGCTGTTGATGATCAATCAATCCGATGAAATCACCTTCCAGGCTATCGACGTCAACAATGATGGGATAGATGAGGTCCTCTACCGGGCGACGCGCAGCATCACGGGGGGTCTCCGCTTTACCAACCAGAGCCTGGTCAGTCTTCTGGATGGTGAGGTGCGGGTTCTCTATACTGCCGACGGCAGCGATTACTGGTTTTATAATGAGATGATGTACTCAGAGGACGAGCCGATGATCGACCACGAGATCACGCTTGAGGACATCGACGACGACGGCATCCTTGAGCTTATGGACACCGAGTTGGTCGGCGAGTTCGTGCCCACCGATACCGGTGAAGAGGACTACGAGCTTCGATACACTCCCGAAAAGACCACCGTCTACCGCTTCATCATCGACGAGGGGAACACTATCGTCTGCATTGAGGAGATTCCGGGGCAATAGATACAAACGGCCAACGGCCGCTGGGCGACAAAAGACACATCTCATCGCACCGGGGATCGGGTCAACGGCGGGCTCTCACACGTATAGTGTGTTGGATGCCTTCGTCCGTATTGAGGCGCTATTGGAGGAGATTTAGAGGAAGGAGTTTTTTCTTCAAGAACACATATACATACTTAATCCCTATCAAGTCCTCATACTTGTAGGACTTTGTGTATTCTGGAAATAACCCTACCAATCCTTTCTTCTTTAAAGCCTTTTTTTCAAGCAAGGCTTCAGCCAACCTTTGTACTTTTCCCCATTGGTTATTAACTATCTGCCCTGCTTCTTTTCTTAGTTGGGAAAGAAAATCATCTAGATCGGAAATATCATCGCCTATCTTTAATAGATATAGCTCAATATAATACACTATTAATTGAAAATCGGTATTAACTCCCCAATCGCAACTCTTGATATTATTGACAACAGATATATCGAGGTTGGAATACGGCTCGGAACCCGCATAAAGAGCTATAATATTCTTCTTTATAAAATCCTTGCCAGCATCAATCCCTTCCAATTGAAAAAGCCTATCAATACATTTTCCGGCGTCAATAGAACGACAGAAAGGTTTTTTCTTGGCTTTTTCTAATATCGATATTTCGAAAACAGGCAGCCCTTGTTCAAGGTATGCAATGGCATGTCCCGCTTCGTGATATGCAATTTCAACTTCATTGTTTTGATTACTCGAATCTTCCAACTGTTTACCTTTAATAGTTTAATAGATATTGCGTTTTCTACCTCCCCTTCCCTCTTAATTCCTATGAACCCTTTCGTACCAGTGTCTCCCTGGCACCGTTTCACCGGCGACGGGAAAGACGTCCACCCGGTTCTCACGGTAATACATCTTGAGGACCTCCCGGCCAGCCCCACGCCACTGATGCCGGACATCTCCCGGAAAGTCTTTTTTCAACTCCCTACATATCCAGCCACTTTTCCGCTTCCACAGGATCGGTAAACTGGATCATCTTCGCGTCATAGTCCGTCTCCTTCATAACATTCCGTGCGGTTTTGCTTACGTCTTTTGTATCCCTTTTGACCACCTGGGCCTGTTTTCGCAATCCCGCTTCTTCGCTGTACATATGCGCCTGGAGGAAAATCTCCATTAACTTCTGCATGACATTATCGGAAGGCATGACGGCCTTGCTCATGTCGAGCAACATCGTAAAACCGGGCTGCAATCGATCAACGCTTTCATTGTTGTGTTTCAGATAATCCTTCGCGGCGGAAACATCCTTCCAGTCCCCGCGCATTACCTGATACAGGCGGTTCCTCTCTGTATCCACTGAAAATTCGTAGTATTTTTCGCTGCAAACGAGATCTTTCATCTTCCTCCCCTGATACAATTATTAATGACCGATAGTAGCACATTTCAGCGATATTATATACCCTTCGAAAAAAAAACGCGATATTGCAGTAACACGGTCTATAACAAGTCATCTATACAAAGGGAATAACGGGGAGTGGCGCAAATCTGTTAGTCTGAGCGGGTGAAGGAATCACTCGACCGTCAAAGCAGGGACATCGACCCGCCCATCGAGGGATAGGACGCGGGCGTCCGGGACGCATACATGAAGCGCTATATATAAATAAAACTATTTTCCACACCACCGAGCGGGAGTACCGACCATGAGAACGAAAGAGAGACCCGAACCGATGCCGTATACCGAGGCCAACCATCTCCTGAACCCCCTCAGGAACCTGCTGCTCTCCCCGAGAAAGATGGTGAAGCGCCTGGGCCTGCGCCCCGATGATACCGTCCTAGAGCTTGGGCCGGGGCCCGGGTTTTACAGCCCGGCCGTCGCCCGATCGATCCCCAAAGGTACCCTGGTTTTGGCGGACGTTCAGCAGGAAATGCTCGACATCGCCCGGGGGCGTCTCGAAAAGGCGGGGATAAAAAACGTCGAATATGAAAAGGCCGATGCGACATCCCTCCCCGCAGAGGATGAGACCTTTGACGTGGTGTTTTTGGCATCGGTGCTGGGGGAGGTGCCGGATCGCGACGCGTGTCTGGGGGAAATCCGCCGGGTCCTGAAGACCGGCGGGCTGTTGTCCATCACGGAGATGAAGCTCGGGGACCCGGATTACATCTCCGTCTCCGAGATGCTGACGCTCCTGAGGGCCGGCGGTTTTGAAGTCCGGGGCCAGTACAGCAGGTTTTTCACCTACACGGTCAACAGCACGAAAATCTCCTGACCGGGGAAAAGGGGAGGGAAGGATAGCGGAGAACAAAGTGGGCGGATAATCCATCGGGACGTCCGGGACACACATCATATCTCAAAAACCCGTCCCGTGGAGGAACACGGCCGGCGGTATGTGAATGATATACGAAAAACGGTATCATCCTCCCGCTATCCCCGGCAGCTCCCCCTCCTTTTGAAGCTTCGCGAACACCTTTCGGACCAGCTTTTCCCGGGCGCCGGTGGCCCCGGCGATGGCGGAGACGTCCACCCGGTTTTCCCGGTGATACATCTTGAGGATCTCCCGCTCGGCCCGTCTCGCCTTCTTGGCGCCCGTCACCCCCCAGAAAATCAGACCCACCCCCGGCGCGACCAGGACGATCACGGCCGCGATCAGGGCGTCGATGTCCTCCTGTGTGGTGCCCGGCTCCATCATAAATCCCATCACGGCAAGGGCGTAGACGCACAAGAGCAATACGCCGATGACAACGCGAATCATATTTCCCCCGCTTACTGGACGCTGTAGAAGAGATTCAGCTCCGAGATGCAGGTGTCCGTGTAGGTGGTGCCCTTGTAGACCTCGGCGATCTCGAAGGTGAGGACGTCACCCTTCGTCACGTAGTAGCTTGTGGGAAAGGTGAAGGTCTGGAGATCCGGGGTGTCGGCGATGACGATGCGCTCCATCAGTATATCGTTGATGTATATCGCCAGGATCCGGACCCGGGAGTTCTCGCTCCAAACTTCAGATGACTTGCAGTAACCGTTGTGTATGGCGAATCCGCTGACGTATGCCCCCGGCCCGTAGTCCACGTCGAGCCGGAACCGGATAAACTCGCCCTGGCCGTAGTTGGGGGTTCCCTCCACCCAGGCGGTGTCGAGGTTGTTATCCAGGACGTTTTTCGCTTCGTAGGTGTTGTCCCCCTGGGGATCCAGCCGGGAGGACGCCGTCACCGTCCATTCGTCACCCGCTGAAAACGCGACTCCCGCACACACCATTATCGCAAGGAACACAATCGCCACCCGTCCCGCGTATTTCATGTTCGTCTCCTTTTGTTATATGTTATTTCACAGAGCATGAGAGTATCTTGTCCAACCGTCGCCACATCCGTTTCGCAGAGGGCGCCCCGGCACCCCCCACTCCCCCGCGTTTCGGCAAAAATCAAACATCAATCGCCGCATCGATCCAACCCGTCTCATCCCACACCATACCTCCTGAGCGAGGGATATCAAGCACTTATTCCCACATTACCCATTACAAGTCACATAATACACGACTTTTCCCCCACACCACCACCCCCGTGCCGAGGGAACACAGCCCCCGGCTCCACACGAAGTCGACCGCATCCCACAGAAGTCCTTGCAACCCAAGGATGACAAGACATCCATCCCACACATCTCGCCCCGGACCACACATTACAAGATGTCAATCCCACAACCCATCCCCGGCCCGAGAAAGACAAGGCATCGGCCTCCCCTCTCCCCCCAACCGGCCTTTTACTTGTTTCTTCTCCGGGTGGCCGGGCGGCTTTTGGTATCCACCTCAATCGCCGCGGAACTCGTCTCCTCCAGACGGTCGTCGTAGTCGCCGGAAAAGTCGCTCTGGGTGATGCGCACGCCCACGCAGTCGGTGATGGTTATGGCCACGCCGGTGCCGTTGAAGGTGATGTATCCTCCCTCTACGCTCACGGAGCCCGTCAACACCAGGTTCTTGATGGTACAGTTCCTGATGCTCACCGCCGTGCACCGGGTCAGGGTGAGGGTATCGATCACGCAGTTTTCGATCAGGATCGTCTGGCACTCCTCCATAGTCAGGTCGTAGAACCCCTTCCCGGCAATGACCGCGTCGATCTTCCCGGTATAGGCGGCGTCCCCCACCAGGTACATCTCCTGCGCACCCGCCGAAAGAGAAACCCCGATCAGTACGCACGCGATCAACACCGGGGCGCCGAATTTCACCGCCGAAGCGGAGATTGCACGCACTGTCCACGCCTTCCGTCTCATTATTCTATCTCCACGTTCAGGGACATGGTTTCCGAGAGCCTCTGGTCGTAGCGGGGGGAAAACCGGCAGTCGGTAATCGAGACCAAGGCGCACCGCTTTGTGGTCACGGCGGTGCCGGAGCCGTTGAAGGCACAACCGGTCACATCCACGTTCATGCACTCCTCAAGCACCAGGTTTTTGATGGAGCAGTTGATGATGTCCACATTCACGCAGCGGGAGATGGTGAGGGTTGCATAGCTTTCGTCGATCAATTCAACGTCCACACCCTCGCTGATAGACATGTCCTTGGGCGGACTGATAAAGGGAATCTTATCGCAGGAAAAAAGAAAAAGACCCGGAATAAGAATCATGAACACTAACATGATCCTGGAATATTTCACCATAATTCGATCCTCTGGATACGGATACGATAAACCAAGGGGACAGCGGGAAAAATCCCCCTCCCCCATAATAAATTACACTGCCCCGCCGAATGCCGGCGGTATCCACCGGATGTATTGCTATCGCACGAACTCCACATCCACCGACTTGATCTGGTCCAGCAGCACATCGTAGGTCCCCTCGGTGAAGGAGATGTTGAAGATATCGACCGAGACGCTCTTCTCCACGGTGATGGCCGTGCCGGTGCCGGAAAAGCGGCAGTTCTCCACGCTCACGCCGACGCACTCGATGAGGATGAGGTGCGCAAGATCGCAGTCCTCGATGGTCGCATCGGTGCACCGGATGAGGGTGAGGGTCCCAAACTCCCGGGCCACCAGCTCCAGGCCCAGCTTTCCCTTCACCTCGGCGGTTTCCATGTACCCCAGGGGATATATGGTCCGGGAACAGCCCCACGCCGCCCCCAGCATACACACCAGCAGAATCGCGACAATCCGTACGGTTTTCATATCGTCACCCGTCGTTGGAAACAAAGGCGTCCGTCCACTTTAACGGCGGCCTACTTGACGTCGATGTCGAACGAGTCCTTCTTATCGACCCATTCCGTGTAGTTCGGGGAGAACTCACAGCCGTAGATTTCCACGCTGAAGGTGGAATGTGCGGAAACGGCGATGCCGAAGCCGTCGAAGACGCAGCCGTAGATGTCCACGTTCGTGCACTCGTCAAGGATCAGGTTTCCCAGGGTGCAGTCGTGGATATCAACGTTGTGGCAGTGAATCAGGGTCAGGCGGTCGTAATCCCTTCCCGCCAGCTCCAGGTTGAACGACTCCCGGATGATCGTCTCCCCGGTCTCCGCCTCCAGGGTCACGCCGTAACAGGCGCCCAAAAATACGCCCAGAAGACTGATCACTATTATATAAATTGCGCGTCTGGTCATGGCATCCTCCCACGCATCCGCCGCCGAATACCTCCCTCTATAAGAGGCGGTCGAATTATTGTACGGTATCGGGAAGAGCGGGTCAAGATGTTTGCGGCTCAGGCTTCTTCCCCGCAACGAGCCGGGCCAGCACCGCCGCGGGCCAGGTGAGCATTGCCAGAAGGAGCAGGGAGAATTTTATCGTCGCCGCAATTCCCGCCACAACGGGCGCCCATGCCGGTATCGCGTCCGGGGAGGCGACCACCGACAGCAGCCCCACGTTTTCCACCGCGTCGAAAATCGCCGCCGCCAGGGGAAACAGCGCCGCCCTTCTTGTCCATACCCCCATACGTCCTCCCGCAATCAGGGCGAAGAGCCGGGTGAGGGCGAAAAACAACAGGGCGTAGGCGGGCATGAAGGGGTAATCCACGATGAGGCTCTTTTTCGCCAGGGGCACGAGATCATCACCCCAGACACGGACAATCTCGCCCGCCTTCTCCGGCGTGTAGGCCAGCTCGAAGGCGACAATGCCGTAGTGGGGCTCCGGCTCCATGAGAGCCTCGTCCAGCCCCCGCATGGTAAAAAACGGCCACGCCGCACAGGCCACGGAAAGCACCAGGAGAACACAGAGCCACCCCGCCGAAAGACCCGATTGTTTTTTTTCATTTTTCTTCATGATATGAAACCTCGATAAGATAATAATATCAATGAATCACCATTCATGCGGCCATGATATACGGCCGGTCGTCTTTTGTCAACGCTCCCGATTCTCCCTCTTGAAAGTTCCTGCGCTGTACCACCTCATCAGCCGGCACGGATACATATCACTATTAAAATTTTTTCACACGCCCCTTTCAAAAAATGTGATAATATATATAGAGATATATCATACACCCTGCGAAATCTTTCGGAACCATACCACATTCACAGCCCACGGTGTAACGGAGCGTTTTTTACGCAAACCGTCACTCACTTTCGATCGGAACCAACGTCATGCTTACTCCGCCCTTCTCAGTTCTTCTTATCGAAAATGATCCCGATCAGGCCCATCGTATCGAAACCATCATATCGGACACGATGGGAGAGAATGCATCCCTCTTTCGGTGCAACACCCCGCAACAGGGCCTTGAGTTTCTCGAGGACGGCGAATGCGATGTGGTGCTCCTTTCTCTCTCTCCCCCCGACAGTACAGGCGTTGAAACCTTCCGGGAGTTTTTGAAAAAGAGCCCCGATGTACCGGTGCTTGTCCTCACATCCATCGACGATGAAGACATCGCCCTCTCCACCGTCGCATTTGGGGCGTACGACTGTCTTTTAAAGAACAATCTCACCCCCGACATTCTGAAGCGTTCCATACGGTACGCGGTAAAACTTCACAGCATCGAAAAGAGTTTCAGACAATCCGAACAGACCATGCGGTCGCAATTTCTGGGTTTCCCCCTGCCCGTAACAACCTGGCGAAAAGGAGACGATGACTTCTATCTGATGGACTACAATCGCGCCGCCGAAGAAGCGAGCAACGGAAACATCGCAGAAGACGGCGGCACGGCGCTTTCACTGGTTTATCAGGAGAACCCGGAAATCATCGAAGCCGTCAAACGATGTTTTTCCTCTCGGGAGGGCGTCTCTCTGAAAGGAGAGTACCGATTCAATGCAGGCGGCAAAAAGCAGCGCTTGGATATGCGCTTTTCCTTCATCCCACCCGACAGCGTCCAGATATCTGCTATTGATATCACCGGAGAATGGCAGGCCCGGAAGGCCGTTGAAGAATCGGAACACCGCTATCGCACACTGGTGGAATCCGCCGACGACGGCATCATCGTCGTCCAGGACGGGCGGATCGTGTTTTGCAATACCAGCTTCCTGAATTTTCTGGGAAAATCCGCCGAGGAGGTCGTCAATACATCATTCTTATCCTTCATTCACCCTGATGATGTGGACATGATCGTCGATCGATACCGGAGTCGACTTGAGGGCAACGATGAGCCCGCCCGATATACGTTCCGGGGAATTTCCGGAGACGGCCGCATCGCCACGGTGGAGGTGCGTGTGACGGTTACCACGTGGGGGGGCAATCAGCAATCCCTCCTCTGCTTTATCAGGGATATCAGCAACCGCATGGCCCAACAGGATGAACTGACCGCGCTGATGAAGGCCGTGGAAAGCTCCCGGATGGGAGTGACGATCACGGATCTTTCGGGCGTCATCATCTATACCAATCCCGCGGACGCCGCCATGCACGGCTGGAATCGCCGCGAGCTGCTTGGCAAGGAGTCCCGCATATTCGGCGCCAGGGAATCATGGCATAAGATGGACCTCGACTATATCAGGACCATGAAGGGAAAAATCCGGGAGACCGTTAACGTCAGAAAGGACGGATCGCACTTTCATGTCAGGCTCAACTCCGACATTGTAAAAAACGACCGGGGAGAACCGATGTTTGTCGTCTGCACCTGCGAGGACATCACGGAACGGAAAATACATGAAGAAGAGATGCGAAATTCCCGGGAGAACCTGGAGCGGCTCATCCAGGAGCGTACCCTTGAGCTTGTCAGTGCAAACCGGCACCTTGAAAGTGAGATCAGAGACCGTATTCATACCGAGCGCGCCCTGAGGCAGTCCCAGCATTCGTACCGTCATCTGGTGGACAATGTTCAGGACATGATATTTATCCTCAGTATGGACGGCACCATCAGGTTCGTCAACAGGGCGGTCACCCGTGAGACCGGATATGTCGAGGATGAAATCCTTCACAAAAACATTACCCGGTTTATCCCTCCCGATGCCCGTGAGGGCGCCGGGGATTTCAAAAAGTCCGTCGACGCCATATTCACAGACAGAACCGTCACCGGCCCGCTGGAAATGGAGATTATAGACAAAAGCGGCTCACCCCAGACACTGGAAATTCAGGCGAAGATCTCCGTCACCGACGATGGAAGTCCATCGATCCTGGGAGTCGCCCGGGTCATCACCCAGAGAAAACAGGCGGAGAAGGCCCTCCGAGCCAGTGAACTGCGCCTTCGTAAAATGACGGACGTCATTCCCGATGTTTTCTGGCGATTCACCGACCTCGAGGGAAATATCACCTCCCTGACGTCGTCCTTTGAGCAGATATCCGGCATCACTCCGGAGATCCACTTACAGCAGCCCGACCTGTGGGAACACATGATCCATCCCGGGGATATGAAGGCGTTCGAGAAGTCCCCGTCCGGCCCACCCGGCACGAGGATGGAGCGGGAATATCGAATCATACGTCCCGACGGTGAATCCCGCTGGATTTCGGAGAAATCGTTTCCCATCATCGACGATGACGGAAATATGACCGAGATGGTAGAGGTGATTACCGATATCACGGAACAAACAATGGCTCGAAAAACAAGGGAAACCCTTATCTCCGAATTGAAAGAGGCCTTCAAGAGGGTTAATACCCTCTCAGGCCTCATCCCCATCTGCTCCGTATGCAAAAAGATCAGAGACGACGCGGGCTACTGGAACAAACTGGAGGAATACATCTCGAGTCATTCCGACGCCCATTTCACCCATGGTATTTGTCCCGAGTGCTCCGATAAGCTGTATCCCGACGTAACTTCCACAGAGTCGCGCAAGCCCAAATAGCAACCCGCCGACGAACATGAGTATTCCGCACATTCCCAGCCACTCGATCGACCCTCCCGGCACATTTGCAGTTTACATCCCTGACTAAACTTGATAAAATGTTTTGTATTATCAATTTTAGCAATTCGATATATCGCCGACATATGAAAGAATCGAGTATTACATTGCTTTGCATCCGGATATGACAGAATCCAAAAAAAGACCGATTAACGTATTGCTCATCGAGGATGATCGAGGATACGCCCGGCTCATCAGAGAAATGATAGAAGATCGCATGGGCGGATACATCAATTCCGATCATGTTATCTCCCTGGGCGAAGGGTTGGATTACCTCGAGAACAACGACGTGGACGTGGTGCTCCTGGATTTGATCCTTCCCGACAGCGAGGGGCTGGATACGTTTTTACGGGTGAACCAGGCCGCTCCCGACATCTCCATTGTCATCCTGACCTCAATCGAGGATGAACAGGTCGCACTGGAAGCCCTCAAGGCCGGGGTTCAGGATTACCTCTACAAGGGAGAGGTTAATCCGAGCGTCCTCGTCAGGGCAATCCGATACGCGATTGAACGACACCGGACAGAGGAGCGTATCCGTCAATCCGAAGAGCGGCTGAGAACCCAGTTTCAGGCACTGCCCATCCCCACATACATCTGGCAGAAAACCGACAACGATTTTATACTGATCGGCTTCAACGACTCCGCCAAGGAGTTCACCGATGGACGTATATCGGCTCTGGTGGGGAAAAACCTGCAAGAGGTCCACCATGACAATCCCGAGGTGATTCAGGATATACAATACTGTTACAGCAAGAAGAATATCTTTAAAAAGGAGATGCTCTTTCGTTTCTGGAATGTCAAGAAGGTTCGGTATTGCTCCCTCAGTTACGCGTATGTACCTCCCGATTCGGTGATTCTTCATACCGAGGATATCACCGATCAAAAGCTGTCTCAGGAAGAATTGAAAAAGTCTAAAGATGAACTGGAACAACACGTACGGGAGCGAACAGAGGAACTGGTATCGGCCAATGAAAAGATGGCCGAGGAGATCGCCGAGCGAAGAAGGATGGAGGATCTCCTCAAGCGGGAGCGGGAGGCGTTTCATATCCTCGCCGAAGCGTCCATTCATACGAAGGACATTTCAGATTTATGTCAGTGGATATTAACGAGTCTGGTGGTGATGATGGAATTCGACTTCGGCGCGGTACATCTCTACAATGAGGAGACGAACCAACTGAAGGCGATAGCCGTTGTGGGGCTTCATGAAGGCGAGGCGGGTGAAAAAATGCCGGACGTGTCCCTGGATGATACAAGATATATTTCCGCTCACGTGGCCCGTACCAGAGAGACGATATTCGCCTCGGACGTCCGGAATCATGAAGATCTGAAAAACTTTCGCTCCCGGATATTCGAGCTTGCCATGAGCTCCCTGATAACCATGCCGATCACAGATTCCGAGGGCACCCTCATCGGTGTTATCCAGCTTGTGTCCAGAAAACAGAAGAATATCGCAGTGGAGGAGCGGCTGTTTTTTCATATGGCGATGGAGATTTTCACGAATATCTTTTTAAGAAAGCGATCCGACGAACAAAGGGGGGAACTCACCACCGAGCTTGAACACGCTCTTTCAGAGAATCAAACGCTTCGGGAACTCCTTCCGGTCTGCGCCCGGTGCAAACGCGTTCGGGACGATGATGAATACCGGAATAAAATCAACGAATACATCGCCGCCCACACCACCGTGGACCTTGGTTCCGGCATCTGCCCGGACTGTATCGCCGCCGATTATCCAAACGTGACCAAGAAAGCAACCTGATAATAGCCACACTCACAATGCTTACAGAAGAAACACGATCGATCAGGATACTCCTGGTGGAGGACCATCCCATGTACGCCCGGCTCATCGAGGGCATGGTGTGTGGTATCAAGGAGATCCCTCTCATGATAGAAACCGCCTCCTGTCTGGAGGACGGTCTTGAGAGCCTCTCGTCGGGACACTTTGACGCGGTTATCCTGGATTTAATGCTGCCCGACAGCGAGGGAAAAAACACCTTCGAGCGGGTGCAGTCCCACTCGCCCCATGTTCCCATCGTCATCCTCTCCTCCCTCGAGGACGACTCCGAGGCCATCCGCCTCATCAAGGAGGGGGCCCAAGACTACCTATACAAGGCCGACATCTCTCCGGGCATCCTGCTTCGCTCCCTGCGGTACGCTATTGAGCGAAAAGAAGCCGAAATGGAGCGGGATCGACTGATCACGGAACTCTCGGAGGCCCTGAAACAAGTCAGAACCCTCTCAGGGCTGTTGCCCATTTGTTCCAACTGCCGCCGCATTAGGAATGACAAGGGATACTGGGAGCGTCTCGAAGAATATATTAAAGAACACACCGACGCCGATTTCAGCCACGGTATCTGTCCCGAGTGTAGGGCGAAGATTTATCCGGAGTTCAACAAAAAATAACCGTTATCCCGAATTTTGATATCGATCGACTCCTTCACCCGCGGCACCCATTCCGTCGGATATGGGATTGCCGGTTTTCCCATTGCCGACGGGGATAAAACATGATAGGATAGCACCTCACATAAAAAATGGAGAACGACAGATGAAGAGACTCGGTATCTTCCTATGCTGTGCAGTGCTTTTCGCATCCTTCACTGGAATCGCCGTTGCCGAAGAAATGCTCATCGCAGATCCTCTCTTTATACCCCGGGCGTACGTGGATGATGACGGTACCGTGATGGACGCAAACCGCTGGATTTATGGAAAAGTAAACAGCGAAGGAACGATTCTTGACAATACCGGAAACCATATCGGCTTTATCACCTCCACAGGGGACATCAAGGATGTCCACTTTACAATCCTGGCCAGCATCGATGAAAACGGCGTCGTTACGGACCCAGAGGGAAACGTTCTCGCCCACATCACCGAGGCCACCGTTACAGACGGCGCGGGCCGCAGACTCTTCAAGTTGGATGGAGCCTTCCATCAGCCGGGATTGCTTTCCTATCTCTTCTTCTTTTCCGATACCTTTTAACACCATATTATACACGGGGGAATCCTATTAAAACCTCAGAAAACAACGACCGCCACATCCGGGATCGGGAAATGACGCTGGCGGTCTTTATTGATCTGGAAAACCTCGCCCTGGGCGCCGCCAAAGAAAAAGGTGATACCTTCGACATCAACAAGGCCCTGGAGCGGCTCCTCGAAAAGGGCAAGATCCTCGTCAAAAAGGCTTATGCCGACTGGTCCCGGTTCTCGGATTACAAGCGGCCGTTCCACGAATCAGCTGTGGAGCTCATCGAGATACCGAAGCGCTCCATGACCGGCAAGAACTCGGCGGATATCCGTCTGGTGGTGGACGCCATGGACCTGTCCTACGCCAAGGAGCATATCGACACGTTCGTGATCGTGTCGGGGGATTCGGACTTCTCTCCTCTGGTCTCCAAGCTCAAGGAAAACGGTAAGACCGTCATCGGCATGGGAATGAAGGGGTCTTCATCGGAACTTCTTATTTCCAACTGCGACGAATTCATCTACTATGAGGACCTGGATCGCCCCACGGCGAAGCCGCCCCGGATACCCTCCAGCATCAAGAAGGAAAAGCGCGAGGCCTTCGATTTATTGCTCTCGTCCATCACTGCCCTCGTCCGGGAAAACAAAGAGGTCATCTATTCCTCGATGGTCAAGGACACCATGATCAGAAAGCGCCCGTCGTTCAACGAGTCCTATCATGGATACCATACCTTTTCGGAGCTCCTCGAAGACGCCCAGAAGAACGGTCTGATCAATTTGAAAATCGACTCCCGAAGCGGCACCTATGTGGTGACCGGTTTCGGAAAGCAATAGGCGCACACCTCTTGCCTCATACCACCGGCCGTTCATTATATTCCCAAAAGTAAAAACCCACAGCCCCCCCGATGATCGGGGGGCTCTCCCCGGCGGAGGGACTTCTGCAAACGGACAGGGGAATAGCCCCCCCGATCGGATGAAAAAATATCGAATGTGAACAGATCGATCATTTTTTTCTTGACAGGAGGCCCATGAGATACTATATACTTTCTATATAGACGATCGTGAGATCTCCGACGGCCCAATCCTCACTCATCGATCCTCCCCCGCCGGGCGATCTGTCGCATTACCGGGCCGGCCATACTCACACACCCACAGCACGCACATCAACAAAGAGGAACAGCTATGTCGATAAAATATGCAATTTTGGGACTCCTCCACTATAAGAACATGCACGGATATCGCATCAAGGAGCACATCGAGCGCAACTTCGGATACATGTGGTCCATCAATTACGGACAGATCTACCCGAACCTCAAGCGCCTGGAGGCCGACGGACTGGTCACGAAAAAGGAGATTCCCCAGGAAAACGCCCCGGATCGCAAGCTCTACTCTCTCACCGACAAGGGAAGGGAGGAGTTCACCCGATGGCTCTCCGAGACGCCCGAGCGGGAAATGCTCATCCGGGATCCCTTTCTCCTTCGCTTTATCTTTTTCGGATTCGGTGACCCGGAGACCGCCCTGGAGCAGATCGATCGACAGATTGAGCTATACAAAAAGACCCGGACCAAGCGCGAGCAAAACATGGAACGCTGGAAGGACATGGATGTATACGTTACCCAGGTGGCGAAACTCGGCATCACCTTCAACGACATGGTGCTTCAGTGGCTCCTGGAAGCCCGAGAGGTTATTCAAAACACCAGAGACGAAACGAATAAGAAGGCATCCGGCTCCATTGAATAATGAGGATCGGATGCTTTTTTTGTGAACCAAAATGAGGAGTGGGCGACAGTATGAAATTCGACGGTATAACACTGGTCACCGGGGCCGCGGGCTTCATGGGAAGCCATGTGGTGGAATATTTGGCGAAAAAGGGCGTGACGGTTCGGGCCACGGCCCGCCCCAGGAAGGATATCTCCTTCTTTGAAAACCTGGGCGTCGAGTATGTGGCGGCGGATCTGACAAAGCCGGAGACACTGCCGCCCCTCTTCGAGGGAAAAGTGGACCGGATCATGCACCTGGGGGCGATCTGCAATTTTTCCACCCCCTACGAAAGGCTTCACCCCACCAACGTTCTGGGAGTCGAGCGGATCACGGAGCTGGCGATGAAGCACGGCGTCAAGCGGTTCGTGCATGTCACCTCTACCAGCGTTTACGGGCTCTATACCGGCACACCCTTTACCGAGGACTCCCCACGTAATCCGAACACCGACTACGGGAAGAGCAAGCGGGACGGGGAGAACGTGGTGAGAGAGCGCATTAAAGAGGGCCTCGACGCCATCCTGGTGAGGCCCTGCACCGTCTATGGTCCCCGCTGCACCGACGGCGCCGGCAAGGCGTTCTCCCGCCCCACCGATATCAGCGCCATCCCGGGAAACGGCGCCCAGATATTGGCCAACGTCAGGGCCGAGGACGTGGCGGCGGCGGTGTATCACCTGTCGAGCCTTGACGGCGTGGCCGGGGAGGCGTACAACGTGGTGGACGATTCTCGACCCACCCTGGAGCACGCCCTGACCCGGGCCGCCCTGGCCTTCGGGAAAAAGACGCCGAAGCTTCACCTGCCCCTGTGGCTGGTGAAGATCGCGGCAAGGGTGGACGGCGCCGCGGCCGCCCGGAAGGGAAAGGTCCCGGACCTGGAGTTCGACGCGGTGAAGTTCCTCTACGATGATTACATCGTGGACAATACCAAGCTTCTTTCCACCGGTTTCTCCTATCTCTACCCGGATTTCGACGCGTCCATGGACGAGATCGCCCGAATGTACCGGGAGGGGACCCTGGAGATGCGATAGGGCGACCGAGCCCGACATCAAACCGGCGGGAAACAAAACAGGTATTCCTTCAATAATCATATTATATATGGAGTAGATATGATCGGTAAAAACATCGTGATAACCGGGCTGGGCGACGGCATGGGTCGCCACGTGGCCGTCATGCTCGCCGAAAAGGGCTATCGCATCGCGGGCTTCGACGTGGATAAAAAGGGCGTCGAGACCCTAGCCTCGGAGTTGAAAAAGATCGGCGGCGATCATTACCTCACGGACATGAACATCACCGACCGGAAGGGAATCCTGAAATTCAGGGACGAGGTCCTCAAAAAGTTCGGCCATGTGGACATCGTGCTCTCCAATGTGGGCATCGGCTTTTTCGGCCCCTTCGAGGAGGTCAGCCTGGAAGAGGCGCTGAAGTGTCTCGAGATCAACGTCATCGGCGCGATGTCCATCTTCCAGGCGTTCATCCCCTCTCTGAGGGAACAGGGCGCGGGGCGCCTGGTGGCCATGTCGTCCCTCGTGGGACGCATCCCCTTCCCCTTCGAGTCGATCTACACCGCGTCGAAATTCGCCATCAGCGGTTTCGTGGAATCGATGAAGTACGAGGTCTCCCCCTTCGGCATCGAGGTCGGCATTATCGAGCCCGCCCAGGTGTCCACCAGCTTCGCCGCGAAGATTCACAAGCTCCCCCCGGAGGGATCCCCCTACCGGGATCGGGTGAAACGATTCATCGATCGCGACAACGAGCTGATCAAGACCGCCCCCACGCCCGAGGCGGCTGCCAAGACCATCGTCAAGACGCTGGAAAAGAAGCGACTTCCCTTCTACAGCCAGCTATTGTTTGCCGATTCGTTCCTCATGTCTCTCAACCGCTATCTCCCCAAGAAGATAAAAGACGCGATCCTGTTGGGCTACATGAAAATCAAGGTTTAGCTTGCATGACGGGACGAAGACGGGTATACTGGTGATATAATAGTAATCTTTACTAATTACCGAACCAGCAGGAGAAGGAGGGATCTCATGGCTACTGGAGGCGGCACAACCCCCGCACGAAAACTCCCGGACAGCCGGGTCGGGCGGCTTCGGGAGCGCATCATCAATGCGCCCCAGGAGGTAAGTATAGAACGGGCCAGATACCTGACCCGATCCATGAAAAATAATTGGGATCGGCACCCATTAGAGCGCATAAGTATGGCCTTTTCGGACGTGCTGGACAACATCAGCGTGGTCATCCACGACGACGAGCTGATCGTGGGCAGTCGCACCGAAAAGCTCAAGGGCGCACCGCTCTTCCCGGAAAACAAAATGCGCTGGATCGAGGGTGACGTAGACAACTTCGACACCCGGGTGCTCCAGCGGGCGCTCATTACGGAGAAGGAGAAAAAGGAGATCACCGACGACATCCTCCCCTTCTGGGAGGGGAAATCGGTGGAATATCTCCTGGAAGAGCGTCTGCCCGAGGACGTGGGCGAGGATATGGATAAATATATCTTCACCATGATGCTGGAGATTACCTACGGCATCGGTCATTTCACCATGGATCACGACATGGTGCTGTCCATCGGCCTCTCGGGCGTCATCGCCCGGGCGCGGGAGAAATTTGATGCGCTTTCGGCGCAGGACAAGGAGGGTAAAAAAGGCATCCTCTACCAGGCCATGATCCGCTCCATGGAGGCGGTCATCCGCCACTCACACAGGTACGCCGAGAAGGCGGCCCGGATGGCCGAGACGGAAAAGGACCCGGTCCGGAAAGAAGAGCTGAAAAAGATCGCCGAGATATGCAAAAAAGTGCCCGAGCACCCGGCAGAAACCTTTCACGAGGCGGTCCAGGCCGTCTACTTCATCCACTTGATGTCACAGCTTGAGAGCGGGGGAAATTCCATCTCCCTGGGCCGCATCGACCGGATCCTCCAGCCCTATTACGACCGCGACCGGGAGACCGGCGCCGTCGACTACGAACAGGCCGTCGAGCTGTTATCGCTCATGTTCCTCAAGACCAACGAGATATGGAACGTCCTTGAGGAGGCCTTCATCCCCGGGGGCGAGGGCACCGAGGGAAAAACCACCCAGAACGTGATCGTGGGGGGAGTGGACGAGGATGGAAACGACGCCACCACCGAGCTGTCCTTCGCGGGTCTGGACGCCTTCGCCAAAATCAACACCGTCCAGCCCAACTTCGGCGTGCGCATCAATAAAAACACGCCCCACGACTTTCTGACAAAAGCCGCGGACTACGTCCGGGACGGCGTCCTCATGCATTTCCACAACGACGACGCCATCATCCCGACACTGATAGAAGGCGGACACACGCCGGCCGACGCCCGCAACTACGGCGTGGTGGGGTGCCTGGAGCCGAACGCCCAGGGCAAGACCTTCGGCTCCACCTTCGCCGTGCAGTTCAACGGCATCAAGTGCATGGAGTTCGCCCTCTCCGGCGGCATCGACAACACTTTCGGCTACCAGTCCGGGCTGGAGACCGGCGACCCCGCGGACTTTACCTCCTTCGAGGACGTCTGGGACGCCTACGCCTCACAGGTCTCCCACTTCATCGGTCAGATGGTTAAGGGGATGAACGTCCTTGATGAAATTCTCGCCGAAAACGTCCCCTCACCGTTTGCCTCTGCGATGATCGAGGGGGCGATGGACAAAGGGATTGACGTCACCTCCGGCGGCGCCGTATACAACTCCACGGGTGTGCAGTACATGGGGTTCGCCAATGTGGCCGACAGTCTCTACGCCGTGAAAAAGGCGGTCTTCGAGGATAACGTCCTCACCATCGGGGAGCTGGCGGAGATGTTGAGCGATGACTGGACGGACACCGAGGAGAAGCGGGCCTATTTTCTGAAGAAGCTTCCCAAGTTCGGTAACGACGTCGATGAAGTGGACGAGATGGCGGCAAAAGTTCTCACCCACTTCTGCGATGTCCTGGCGACCCATAAAAACTACCGGGGCGGGGCGTTCTGGCCCGGGGTTTTCTCGGTCGGGTTTCACCTGGCGATGGGCTCCTTTACCGCCGCCACGCCGGACGGCCGGGCCTCCGGTGATATCTTGGGCAACGGTCTGACCCCCACCACCGGCAACGCCCTCAAGGGTCCCACGTCGGTGGTCAACTCAATCACGAAGCTCCCGCTGACGCGGATATTCAACGGCGCAAACCTGAACCTGAGACTCCCGGGAAAGAACGTCGGGACGGACGCGCTCAGTGCGTTCATCCGCACCTACTTCGAAAAGGGCGGCCTCCAGGTACAGTTCAACATGGTCGATTCAGACACCTTGAGGAATGCCCAGAAGAACCCGGATAATTACCGGGATCTTGTGGTGCGCATCAGCGGGTATTCGGTCCTCTTCACGGGGCTTTCCGATACCGCCCAGGACGAGATCATCAGCCGCACCGAGTACAATCTCTAACAAAAAGAAAGGGGGAGGATCGAGAACGATCCTCCCCCTTTTCACATCAACCTATGACTATAGTATATAGTACTGGATATCATTACTGTTAATATGGAGTCATCATGAGTAAACTCATGTCCGTCAAGGAGGCCGTGGAGCGGTTCGTACCGGACGGCGCCTTCGTCTACATCGGGGGGTATATCTGCCGCCCGCCCTTTTCGGCCATACACGAAATCATCAGACAGAATAAAAGGCACCTCACCATCTCCCGGAGCAACGCCGCCGACGGATTCGACATGCTCATCGGTGCCGGATGCGTGGATCGGTTTATCAGCACATTTCTGTCCCTGGGGCTCTACGGCCTCGCCCGGTGCTATCGCCGCTCCATCGAGAAGGGCGTTCCTCACAAAATCGAGGTGGAGGAATACACGAACCTGTCGCTTCCGATGATGTTCCTTGCCGGATCCTTGGGCATGCCCTTCATACCGGTCAAGGATATGGCGGGCACGGACCTTTTGAACGTGAAGTCCTTCATGGGTGACGACAAGTACAAGCTCATCGACTCCCCCTTCGACGGCTCCCCCACCCTCCTGGTCCCGGCGCTGAAGCCGGACGTTGGCATCATCCACGTCCAGCAGGCCGACGAGAACGGCAACGCACAAATCTGGGGCATCGGCGGGGACTGCCAGTGGGGGGCAAACGCCTCGAAACAGGTCATCATCACCGCTGAGCGCATCGTCTCCCGTGACGTCATCGGCCTGGATCCCTCACGAACCATCGTGCCGGACTTCAAGGTCGTGGCGGTGGTGGAGGATCCCTTCGGGGCGCATCCCGGATACACGCCGGGCTTTTACGACGTCGACTTCGTCTTCGGCTCCCTCTACCAGCAGGCGTCGAATACCGTGGATGGATTTGAAGCCTTTCTTGACGAGTGGGTCTTCGGCACCGACGATCGCGACGGCTACATCCAGCACTACATCGAGAAGTTCGGCTACGCCCAATTCAAAAAGCTCCACGCCGCCTTCGGGCACAGTCCGTCGGTCAGCTATGAGTATTAAATAAGAGCGAACGCAACAAAGGAGGTCTCAATGACCACCCATCCCGACGATTATATCAAGCCGGAACTGATGGCGTGCTGCGGCGCCAGGGAAATATACGACGGCGACCTGGTCATTGTGGGTACCGGCTTTCCGACCATGGCCGCCAACATCGCCAAGTACACCCACGCCCCCACCGCCACGATGATGCAGGAGGCGGGCTCCTACGACGCCCAGCCCAGGCGCCCCGCATTATCGGTGGGCGATCCCTGCCTGAACCCGGGGGCCGCCATGATCGGCGGACTCATCGAGATCATGGGGATGTTCCTCCAGGCGGGATGGGTGGACGTGGGATTTCTCTCGGGCAGTCAGGTCGATAAATACGGTAACATCAATACCACCGTCATTGGGGATTACAACGCCCCCAAGAGTAGGCTTCCCGGCAGCGGCGGCGCCAATCCCATCGGGTCCTTGGTCAAGCGGGTGCTCATCATCGCCCTGCACGATACCCGCCGTCTGGCGGAGCGGGTCGATTTCATCACCACCCCCGGCTATATCGACGGCCCCGGCAGCCGGGAAAAGTGGGGGCTCCCCCCCAATACCGGGCCCCACGCCATCATCACCAACAAGGCGGTCATGAAATTCGACGACAAAACGAAAGAGGCGTATCTTGCGTCATACCACCCGGACACCACCGTCGACGAGGTGGTCAAGAACACGCCCTGGAAGTTGAAAGTGTCGGACGACGTCTGTGAAACCGAGCCGCCCAGGGCCGATGAGCTTCGGGCGCTCAGGGAAATACTCGACCCGAACCGGATGATAAAAATATACGAGAAGCGGGGATACGTCTAATCGGCGAGGGTACGGGAAATGAGGAGGGGCGGCCGCACCCTTTAAAAAACCAAAGATACGCCCGCTTCATTTGATTCATACACGTATTCCATCATTCATTCGCGGAGAGAACTCATGGAATATTCAAAGAAACTGGCCGAATTCTGCCGGGACCTGACCTTCGACGATCTCCCGAAGGAGGTCGTCCACAAGGCCAAGCTCTGTGTTCTGGATTATGTCGCCAATGTATACGGCTCGCTGTTTCTGGACGCCGCCCGGAACACCGCCGGCTATGTCAAGTCCCTGGGGGGACAGGCGAAGGTGTCGTGTCACGGCCTCGATTTCAAGGCGGGGGTCGAGGAGGCGGCGTTTCTGAACGGCACCCTGGCCGAAGCCATCGAGGCCCAGGACGGCCTCCGGTTCGGAGGGAACCACCCGGGCACCGCCGTCATCCCCGCAGCCTTCGCGTGCGCGGAAAACGGGGGATGTGACGGACGAGCCTTTCTGGAGGCGGTGGTGGCGGGCTATGAGGCGGCGAACCGGGCGGCGGCGGCGGTCCATCCCCGCCATACCCTCTCCGGCTTTCTGCCCACAGGGACCACCAGCACCTTCGGCGCCGCTGCGGCGGCGGGAAAGCTCATAGGCCTTTCCGGGGACGCCTTCATCAGCGCGATCGGCAACGCCGGCTACCTGCTCCCCCTTTCCATGGCGGAACAGCTCATGGGCGGCTACACCATCAAGATCGTCCAGGGCGGCCAGGCCGCATCGGCGGGAATCCGCGCTGCATCGCTTGCGGGGGCGGGTCTCACCGGCCTCCCCGGCGTCCTCGAGGGGACGGAACTGGGGGGCGGCTTTGCGAAGATCACCATAGACCAGGAGCCGAACCTGGACCGCATCATCGACCGACTGGGCGAACACTTCACCATCATGGACATCTACTTCAAGCCCTACACCGCATGCCGTCACACCCACGGCGCGGCCCAGGCGGCGCTGGAGCTTCAAGAAGCGGAGGATATCTCCCCCGGTGACATCGAGGCGGTGGAGGTCTTCACCTACGGCATCGCCCTGATCGCCGTGGGGAAAAAGGTTGTTTTGGGTGACTCCTTCGTCAACGCCCAGTTCTCCATTCCATACGTCGTGAGCGTGTGCCTCTTCGATAGGGAGCTGGGGCCGGCCCAGCTTGCGGAAAAGCGCCTGGCGGACAAAACACTCATCGACTTTACCACAAAGGTGACCGTGACCTACGACGACGAACTCAACTCCATGTATCCGGAAAAAACCGCCAGCGCCGTCACCCTGACGATGAAAGATAAAAAAACCCTGACGAAACGGGTGGAAATCCCGAAGGGAGATCCCCGGGACCCGATGGAAGCCACTGATCTGGCCGCGAAGATCCACCGTTTCGCAGGCGAAAGGGATAAAAAACGGCTCGACCGAGTTATCGATATGATCACGCACCTCGAGACGCTCTCGGACATCCGGGAGCTCTCGGAAGCGCTCTAAACAAAACCACCATGAAGAGGACAGCACATGGACTTCAACCTGACTGAAGAGCAGCAGATGCTCATCGATACCCTGCGCACCATGGGTGAGCGGGAAAAATTTCGTGACCTGGCGAAGAAGATCGACGAGACCGGAGAATTCCCCTGGGATCTCCTGCCGAAATACGCCGATCTGGGCCTCTTGGGCATGACCCTGTCCGAGGAATACGGCGGCGGCGGACAGCCGGTCATGAACGCCGTCCTGGCCATTGAGGAGCTGGCGAAATTCAGCCCCATGATCGCCGCCCCGGTCTTCGAATCGAACGTGGGGCCGGTCAGGGTCATTGATATGTTCGGATCGGAAGAGCAGAAAAAACAGATCATCCCCAAGGTCTGCGCAGGGGAGTCGTCGGTATCGGTCTGCATGACAGAGCCCGAGGCGGGGAGTGACCTGACGTCGCTCACCACGAAAATTACAGACGACGGCGACGACTACATCCTCAACGGCACCAAGACCTTCATCACCGGCGGCGGCCACGCCAGCCACTATATGGTCTACTGCCGCATCGGCGACACCCCTGGATACAAGGGAGTCGGCGGCATCCTGGTGGAAAAGGACACCCCCGGTTTTTCCTTCGGCAAGCAGGAGGTCTTCATGGGCCTTCGGGGGATGCCGTCGTGCGACCTCATCTTCGAGGATGTCCGGGTGCCCAAGAAAAACCTGATCGTGAAAGAAGGTGAGTTCAGAAACCTCATGAGCACCTTCGACGTGGAGCGCTGCGGCAACGCCGCCATGTGCCTGGGCACCGCGGGAGGCGCCTTGGACGCAGCAAAGGCCTATTCCATGGAGCGCCAGGCCTTCGGGCGGCCCATCAATGAGTTCCAGGCGGTGCAGTTCATGATAGTGGACATGGCCATGAAGCTGGACGCGGCGCGGCTCTTGGTCTATCGGGCCGCCTCCGGGGCGGGGCGGGGATTGCCCTCAATTTACGAAGCGGCAATGGGCAAGTGCTACGCCAACGAGATGGCGATTGAGGTCACCAACATGGCCATGCAGGTCTTCGGCGGCTACGGCTACTCCACGGAGTTCCCGGTGGAGCGGATGGCCCGGGACGCCAACGCCTGGCGGGTCGCCGGGGGAACGGTGCAGATGCTGCGCATCACCATGGCAAGCCTCATGTTCGGCCGACGCTTCGACCAGCGGCCCGGAAAGTAATCAGACAGAGCGCGGGAGCCGCACGGCTTCCGTGCCCCGTCGTCACATTCACGGGATGTATATTATTTTCACATACAAGGAGGCCTTATGGGAACATACTATAAAGACGCCGACCAGCTCTACGAGATA
Organism: Candidatus Zymogenaceae bacterium; assembly: GCA_016931225.1. Taxonomy (NCBI): domain Bacteria; class Deltaproteobacteria; order Candidatus Zymogeniales; family Candidatus Zymogenaceae; species Candidatus Zymogenaceae bacterium. The sequence continues at coordinate 56,900 of JAFGFE010000027.1, read as the reverse complement.
TACGGCTACTTCCTGGACCAGATCCTCAAGGACCCGAAGATCGGCCCCAAGATGGCCAAGGCCGGCATCGTCATCAAGTTCATCTATACCGACCCGGATACCGAGATCACCATCGATTTGAAGAATCCACCGAAGGAAGAAGGAAGCTTCGGCACCTACTATCTGGGCCCCTGCGAGATCAAGGAGGACGTGTGGTCCTCTCAGGCGGCGGATTTTTCCCACAGCTTCTGGCACGGCCACGAAAACCCGGTGGCGGCCATAGCCAAGGGGAAGGTCAAACAGGGTGGAAAGATCACCGCCATGATGAAGCTGCTGCCTGTGGTGCGTCCGTCCTTCAAGCGCTTCCCGGAGGTGCTCAAGGAAATGGGGTATGAGGACAAGGTCATCAAAAAGTAGCGCACCGACCGATGACCAAGCCGGTTTTCACACGCCGCCGCCCGCATGTCCGGGCGGCGGTCGCCTTTCGACACCGTATCGGCACCGATACCGATCTCTTCGATAAGGAACGCTCCGATGGATATCCATGATCTTACCGCGGTCATAACCGATTTCGTACGAACGGACACACGAAATCGCCTCCCCAACGGCGGCTACCCCATATACGACGATCCCCTGGTGGGGGCGGCGGCCGCCGACGACCCGATCTTTTGCGAGTATAAACAGGAGGGGATCGTCGGCCCGCACCATTTCCTCCCGACGGACTGGCTGGAGTCCGCCCAAACCGTCATCAGCTATTTTCTCCCCTTTTCAGAACCGATTGTCGAAAGCAACGAGGCGCCCGGTCCCCCGTCCGACGAGTGGTACCTGGCACGGTACTGGGGGGAGGTGTTCAACGACGCCCTGCGGGGGTATCTTCGGGATCACATTGAATCCTCCGGCGGGAGCGCCGTGGCGCCGATCATCGATGAGCGGTTCGAATCGCTTTTCGGGGTCACCAGCAACTGGTCGGAGCGCCACGCCGCCTATGCCGCCGGTCTGGGGACCTTCTGTCTGACCTACTCCTTCATCACGGAGAAGGGATGCGCCGGGCGGTTCGGCTCGGTGGTGACCGACCTCGCCCTCACGCTCACCCCCCGAACGGCGGTCTCCCTGATGGAGAACTGCATCTACGACAACGACGGCGCCTGCGGGATATGCATCCAGCGTTGTCCCGCCGGGGCCGTCACTCCCGAGAAGAAGGATCACGGCCTCTGTCTTCAGTATCTCCTTGATGAGGTGCTCACGAACTATCCGCCGCGCCACGGGAACATCCACGCGGGAGGCTGCGGCAAGTGCCAGACCGCCGTGCCCTGCTCCCGGACGAATCCGAGACGAAGCAGGGCGTCGGGCGGGTAGCGACGGGGCGCACCGATACGCGGCGCGGGCCGTGTCCCACAAATTCCGATACGGGCATCACGTGCGTGTCTATGTAGACCATAGGTGCATACGGAGGGTGTACGGATCTCGCCGGGAACGGGTAGAACAACATGCAGATATGAGAACGGCGTCCGTAGAAGGGACGGCACACCCGGCCCGATCGGCTGTGGGAAGACGGGCCTCCGCCATCCCCCGTCTCCCCTCTCCGTCTACGATGGGATATCGTCTCCCCGCGGCCACGGCAATAACAACATGAAGGCACCCTCCCACCCGGGATAGGACGCTTCCCCGAGTAGAGGAAATCGACCGTATATTGATCAAAATATCTCCTCTGTGTGAAGCTCCGATTCCCGATTCCGGTGCATACCCGCAGACACGGGGCCGCTTCCTTGTGAGAATATCCGAAGACTTTATCCTTGCACGGAGACCCCCCATCTGTTATAGTTTTGTGCCTTTCTCTCAAACGATACGGGACCTTTGGGATGCGTGAAAATCGAATCGTCTTTATCATCGTCGCCCTCTTCGGCATCGTTCTGGCCGCAGGCACACCGTCGTTCGCCCAGTCGGCCGCGGAGCTGACCGACCAGGGCAATCGTCTGTATACGGAAGGCGACGTCAAGGGCGCGCTGGAATCCTACGATGCTGCCATCGCGGCAGATCCAAAATACGCACCCGCCTACAAGATGCGGGGTATGGTGTACTCGATACTGGCGAAATACGACGTTGCGGCGGACGACCTGACCAGATACATCGAGCTTGTGCCGGAGAGCGTCTCCGCCTACGCCAACCGGGGAAACGCCTACTTCAATATGAACATGCTCGATGAGGCCATCGAGGATTACACAACGGCCCTCAGCATGGAACAGAACGACCCCGATATTTGGTATAATCGCGGTGTCGTCTATACCGTTTCGGGGGGCCTGGAAAACGCCGTGGATGACTTCTCCCGGGCGCTGGCTCTCTCCCCGAACGATCTGGACGCGCTGTATGATCGGGGCAACACCTATATCGACCTGGGTGAGTATGACAAGGCGATCGAAGATTTGACGGACTTCATCGAATTGGAATCGAACGCAATCATGGCCTACATCAACCGCGGCATCGCCTACGGCAGCCTTGAGCAATACGACCGGGCGATCGATGATTTCTCAACCGCCATCAAGCTGGATGATGAATTCGCCCTGGCGTATTATTGCCGCGCCCTCGCGTATTCCCGCACGGGCAAAGAAGACAAGGCCGTTTCGGACCTGAATACCGCCTGCGACTACGGGATGATCGATGCCTGTGAGGTCATCGGGAGATAGAACATCACCCGATCACCCAAGGCGAATTAAACGAAATCGGCTCCCCCGCCCTTAATAGTATACGACCTCCGAGCCGAGATAGATAATCCTCACCTCTCCCGGCATCGACAGCTCCCCGGTATCGGGAATCGTCACCTCAAACGAATCACTGGCGCCGGATTCCAGCGCATCCAGAACGAACTCGCCTGTGTATTCATCGGTCAGCGCCACCCGAAACGTCGCGTTGTAATGATCCAGGGCCGTTGAATTGATAACGGAGCCGTTCAACGTCGTCCCGTCTTCAGTTTCTTCCATCGTCAGGTCCACGAGCAAAAATCCCCACCCCAAGGGCTGCACGTCGGTGAAATCCGACCTGACCCAGCCGGGCTGGGCCCGCTCCTGGGCCTCCGTGAGCGCCGCCAGGTCCGCATCCGTCCCCAGCAGCGCTGCGGCCGAATCCTTCCGCATGCTCGAGACGTTTAAAGATAACAGTATCAACCCCGCCACGAGCAGCAGCGTGACGACCGTGAGTATCGTCACGATCAATCCTAGGGTGGATTTGGGTATTTCCCGCAATTCCTTCAGGCGGGAGTGTTCCCCCGCATCGGTCTGAGCCATGGTTTCTCCTTGCCTGTATGTATGTCGGTTTTTTTCATCACGGTGGATGAATCCCGTCGATACACCCACACTATCAGTGTATGGTGAGGCATCCATGCTGTCAACGGTGAAAATGAGCCGCAGGGCATCGCGAACGAACCGACGACGGCTTCCCACGCGCCTTCTTCATAAGCATATTTTAATAATAATTTTAGTTGACTTATGTATCATTTTATATATAATTTAGCTATATTATACTATATATTTTAATCGGGGGGCTTCATGGGACGTTCATACCCGTCTCGAAAAAGGCGGGCGGGTCCGCCTTTTTCGGTTACGGCCCTGCTTCTGTACGGTCTTATGGTATGTGCCTGTTCGCTTTTGGTCTTGGCCCAGGAGGGAAAATACGATGCCGTCTATGAATCCCTCCATGACACACCGACCCCGCCGGGCGACAGGCTGAAGACAGGTGCGCCGGAGCCGGTCACGGATGATGCGATGTCGCTTCATCCGGATGCGGATACACGAAACGCCGACGATATCTCGACCTCCATATCCAACAGACACGAGATGCCCCCGCTTCTGTCGGTTCCCGCCAGCTCCAACTCTTCGGTGGATGCCGGAGTGAACCGACGGGGCGCCTCTTACGACAGCCCCAGCGAATTTCACCGGGCAACGGACAGCAACCACAACGACGACGAGGTATATTACCTCAATCTGAATATACGCTTCTGACGGGTCGTACGCCTCGGGGGCCGTCCCGCCTCCCGCAGGGAGGGGATGCGCCTGTGTGCATCCTCGTTGTCCTTAAGAAATGCTTGACAAGTATGAGGAGATTGGTATATCTTGTTTTTACTATAAAAGGAGGACACACAACTCATGGGTTTTTTCGATAAAAAGATCGACGAGGAGCCGAAAGTCGAACCCGTATACACACCAAAAAGCTCGAATGACGATATCCGCCCCCGCCGTGACTGCGAATGCTACATCGCCAGCGGGGTTACGGTGGAAGGAAAGATAACCGGATCGGCCAGCGTCGGTATCGACGGTGACTTCGACGGACAGCTCGATATTTCATCCACGCTGATGATCGGTGAAGCCGGCACGTTCCAGGGTGAAATCAAGGCCAAGGATGTGGTAATCTCGGGAACGGTGAAGGGCAATATCGCCGCGGAAAACCTGTTGGAGGTCCACCCCACCGGAAAGATCCACGGGGATATCTATGCCAACCGTCTGGTCATCGCCGACGGCGTTATCTTCGAGGGAAATATCACCATGAGCCGGGAGCAATCACCGGAGCCCTATTCTCCTCCCGAGCCGACGCCCGATGAGGAGGAGCCGGAAGAAGATCTCGGCCCGATTTCCAACTACTGATCCGCAACACCAGACGCCCGGAGAATCCGGGGTCTCATTGAAAAACCCCCGTTCGAAGGACGGGGGTTTTCATATTCCGTGCGGAACACGTGCGGGACGCCTCCCATCACCATTCACCTGCCCCCTTTACCTGACATACAAGAGCAGCATCAGCCCCGCCACGACACACCGCCGGTCCAAAAAACCTTCGCCTTCCGGGCAGAACTCCACGTCGCACTCAATTCCCCCGGCGGCCCATTTTTCTTTAAATCCCGCCGCGACCCGGCCCGAGGACACATCCACCACCTCCCAGGTTCGGGGGACTATCCTCGAAAGCGCCGAGGAGAAAAGAGACGCCGCCGACGTCATACGAATACGGGCGACTTCCCGCCCGGCGGTGTCACACAGGCGCCACCTGGCCCGATCCGTCGAGAGAAACCCCGGGCGGCACACGCTTCCAAGGGGAGTGCGGGCCGCCGTGTCGGTGACGTCGTACCTCATGCAAAACCCGACGATCTCCCGTCCGGTGATTGTGAGAATCGGGCGAGTGAGGTCGATGTCCGAATAAACGGTGATCCGCCGCCTCAGGCGGGTCATATCCGCCCGGGCCGCGGCGATCACCGTTCCGCCGGTGTCTTTCAGATACACCCGGGGACGGAGAAACGTCACGTCCCGCCGTGCGATATATCGATCGTCGTCGAAGCGGATCATAGGCAAAAGAAACGCTCATCCCACAGCCCGCGTGCATCGGACCGGCATGAATGACCGGCCGACGCACCGCCTACCGGGGACGGATCACGAATTTTTCCACCATCTTCACCGGGTGGTAGGATTCCTTCGCCCGGCGAAGCCCCTCCACGCCCAGGTCCTGCTCACGGTTCATGAAGCGTATGGAGTCCCGGTGCGCGAACTCGTGCTCGCAGAACTGCTGGTTGATGAGGGCGTAGAGTCCCGGCATGTCCGGGTCGGCCTTTTCCACGTGGGTCACCGCCGTATCGTTCGTGAGCGGCTCTGCAAAAGAAAACGCCGCCACGCGATCATCGATGATAATTGCGCCGCCGATCAATGAAAGCTCCGTCATGTGATCCAGCGCCTCGTACACCGCGTCCCACTCGCCCATCAGGTTCAGGTCGTCCTCGCACCGGCGCACCTCACACCAGCAGTCCACCAGATCCCGGCACTGGGAGATGTTCGACGCGTCCACGGGCGCGTAGCGAAAGTTCCCTTCCTTCCTGAACCGGTTGACGAAGTTCTTCTTCGAATGGTACTTTTTCCCGGAAAGCGCCACAAGATCATCGATCCGATAGACGTAGTCGAAGTGTTCCCGACAGGCCTCGACGGCGACATCCTCCGCACCGGAAAGCTCGTCGACAAGTCGCCCGTCCGCCCGGCGAATCGCGGGGTCCTTCGCCCCCCGGACATCCGCAAGGTGACGAAACAGCTCTCGGACGGCGTCGACCCGGGGCGCCGATCCCACCGGCATCATCGCGAAGGCCTGGCTTCCCTCGACATCCCCGGGCAGCGTGTGCGGCCTCTTTGGGGATACCAGCACCAGGAGGTCGTCCAACACCGACCACTCCCACCAGAAATGATGGCGCCAGATAAAGAGATTCGTAAACGTCAGCTCGCTGGTCTCGGGGCGGTACGCCTCCAGGTATCTCACGATCTCCGGGCGGTCATCCAGGGCCAGGGGCTTGAACTCGGGATACGCGGGCATGTGCGGCGGCTCCTTTTCGGGTGTGTGGTATGCATCACGAGGGGGAAATCGGCCGGTCCATCCGCTGTGGTGTGTCGTTCTGCAATCCTCCCCCTTCCCTCCATCCATCATATCGAAGGGGAGGACAACCCGCAAGTGGAAATAAACGGACGTACTGCGCCGCCTCTCGGGTCTGTGGGAATATCAACACGGGCGCAAGGGAGTTCAGCGCCCTGTGGAGTGACAAAACATATGACTACACCATACGGGAGCGCATTGAAAAGTTTCGGAGCAGCCGGGACCATAGGGGGCTTTTCATCACGGTTTCCCGGGTATTCCTGATCGCGAAGCGTCTGGAAAAGCTCTACAAAAAGTTCCCCTCTTCCATCGACCGTTTCGAATCCTGGATGTCCAAGCGCACCCGCCTCTATGGGCGGCTGTTCAAGGTCCTCGGATTGAAGAGAGGCATTTCTTCCTAAACGCCGTTTTAAAGCCTGATCTTTAAAGAGAAGGAGAACTCTACGTATCGTGCGTATGAGTTCTCCTTTTTTTCTTTTCTCTTTAGGTGGGGAAGGTTGTATGTAAGGGTTGTGGTCAGTAAAATCTGATAGGAAGTAATATATTCTGATTTCGGCTCCGTAATAGACCAATATTTATAAAAAGCATTAAACTTGACATATATCAACTAATTATGTATTTTTCTATTAAGTTATTATATTTTTTTGAGGTATTCAATGATTTTTCATGATAATGAAACAGATATAGACTTATTGAATTTCGAGGTTATTGTAAGAACTATCAAAAACTTAATCATTAGTACAAAAGGTTCACCTATAACAATCGGAGTCCACGGCGATTGGGGAGCCGGTAAAACAAGTATCTTAAAAATGCTAGAAAATTCATTTGAGAAGGATGATAAAGTAGTATGTATTTGGTTTAATAGCTGGCTTTTTCAAGATTTCGAAGATTCAAAAATTGTTCTATTAGAAAATATTTTAACTCAGCTTTTAGAATCAAGAAAAATACATGATAAGTTTCTAGATGAAATTTATAGTTTAATTCTAAAAATAAATTGGCTGAAATTAATTAAAGTAGGTGGAAGTATAGGAACCCTAGCTTTATCACAAGCAACTGGATACCCTGAGTTCTTGGCACTTCTCCCATTGTTTAATAATATAACTACTATAAACAATGATGAGATAAAAAAAAGAAAGATTGAAGAATTTGTTAATGTGATATCGGAGCTGAAAGAAACAGGATCAAATGTACCTAAGCAAATACAAGAAATAAGAAAAAGTTTTGAAGAACTACTTTCTAAAGCAAAAATTGACCAGCTTATTGTATTGATAGACGATCTGGATCGCTGCCTTCCAAAAACAATAATTCAAACTCTTGAAGCAATAAAACTCTTCCTCTTCGTTCCAAACATGGTTTTTATTATCGGTGCTGATGAATCAATAATCGAGTATTCAGTTAAACAGTATTTCCCTGATATTCCACTTTCTGTAACTCAACAAAATTACGCAAAAAATTACTTAGAAAAGCTAATACAAATCCCGTTTCGAATTCCGTCTTTAGGACAAAAAGAGACACTAGCATATTTATTACTTCTTTTAACCTATAATGAATTAGCTGAAAAAAATAAATTTAAAGAATTGCGGAATTTGTTGTTTGAAAAAATAGGACTACCATGGACTACTTCTTCAATAGATGCGGACTTTTTTAAAAATAGTGTTGAAATAGAAAGCGAATCCATAAAAGAAAGCATTTTTATCGCAAATCAGATAGCAACCATTCTTACAGAAGGGACTAAAGGAAATCCTCGTCAAATAAAAAGGTTTATAAATACACTATTTTTGCGCCAAGATTTTGCGAAAGAACGTGGATTGGATGAATACATAAAAATTAGAATTTTATCCAAGCTCATGCTTCTAGAGTATTTCAAACCAGATACTTATCAGAAAATTGGTGAAGAGATTATTTCCTCTATAGAAGGAAAAAGCGAGAACCTTAAGCTACTAATAAGTACTTATTATAATGAAGATGAAGCAAATAGGGGAAAAGTTAAAACTGACAAGGATAACATGCAGGTACCTGATGATTTTTTTGGTGATTTGGAAAAAGATAACTGGTTTAGAAATTGGCTAGACATCAAACCAGATATTTCTGACATAGACTTGAGACCTTACTATTTTATATCACGCGAAAAACGAAGGCTTTATAGTTCTACACTCCTATCTGATCATCTTAAAGATACTTTAGAAGTCCTTGCGTCCGGTGAAAAATATAAAATAGCTGAGATTTCGAATGGTATTAAAGGTCTTTCAAAACAAGATTCTGAAGAACTTTTCAATAAATTAAGGGAATTGATTTCAGTTGTTGATGATTTGTCTAACCAACCAAAGGAAATCGATGGAATAGTTACTCTATGCAAAGAACATATTCATCTTCAAAAACCCTTTTACCTTTTACTAAATAGTTTCCCTGTTGAGAAGCTTGGCCCTTGGGCTGCTTCAGCATTAACAAACTCTTGTGGATCTCATGAATTGGAAGAAGCCACAAGAGAATTGTTAGAAAGGTGGTCACAAAGCGAAGAAAATACTAAATTAGCAAAATCTGCGTCTGCTGTTATTAAGATTAAAAAGTAAACAACTATCCTTCATGGAGGTTTTTTATGGGAACTTCAAAACCTTTTGGGGGCATACCAAATGGAACACCTTTGGTTCCAAGTTGGATAGAAGAATTTGACAATATTTCAAATGAAGATGAAGAATCAGAGATAGTTGAAGATAATGATACTTCTTCCATAACAATACCAATCAATAATAGGTTTACTAATCCTCGATCCTATTTCACTCATTTTATTAATTCGAAAGGTACAAAAAAGTATCATCTAACCAATTCAATTAGACAATATGTTAAACATGGTCTTGGAGGTCCAAAAACAGCTGCAAAACGAATGAATGTATCAAATGTTACAGCATTAGAGCTTCTGCAGACTCTTCAAAATATTAGAAATACAGGAACAGAAACAACTCTCCAACAACTTAATTTAGATTACTTAATAGGTCAAACACATGAAGCTATTATTGTTGGTTTAATCGATTTTTTTGCGCCACCAGGAGGACTAATCGACGAGGCTATAGCTCGTCAATCTTTAATCGACGCTACAATAGAATTGATCGAACAAGGATTTGAGAATCTTGAGGAATTGAATGAATCACAATTAAGAGAATATACTATCAATTTTATAGCCAAAACCATTGAACGCAGATTAATAGTTGATATTGCTTTAAGGATTATTGAACTACCTAGAACTTTATCTGATTACAAAACTATCGAAGAAATATTACATTCGCATATTAGAGGATGCGTTGATCTGGCGATTAAAAATGTAAATATCTTGAATATGGAATTCCTTGATAAAAAATTGAAGCTTATCTATGAAAATGCTTTCGAGATACTCGAAATTGAAGAGGTGCAGTAATGAAACGATTTAGTATTGTGGCAAGGGTAGGAAGCACCGACACTTCAGAGATTGAATTACTCGATAAATCTTCCAAGATGGTTGAACTTAGTTTTATTAGAAATAGTACTCAATGGAAATATGGATTAAACGAAGCTTTTCATTCTTTAAGCAAAATTGGATTAATTCCTCATACCGATGCCGTGGATCTCTTGGTTCTTGCTTCAATAGTATATGCAGTCGATACAAAAATTGAAAGAATTACTCATTCTCAAGATGGCTGGTCTAGAGAGATTGATCTCTATTTGCCAGTAGGCAATCCTGATCTTTGGGATAAAGCAAGAGATAATATTCTCGAGCCTATGCTGAGATTTCTTACAGGTGATATATGGCGAATAAGATTTCGTAGACATATTGAAGATATTCTAAAATTCATTCCTTGTAATCAAGAAAAAACTCTAAATAAAATTGATGCTGTATGCCTTTTTTCAGGCGGACTTGATAGCTTTATAGGCGCATTAGATCTCTTCCAAAATGGGACAAAACCTCTTCTTATAAGCCATTACAGTAATTACATTGATAGTAAAATACAGAAAGCTTGTTTTGATATACTCAGAAATGAATATAATAATGATACTGATATACATATTAAAAGTAAAATCGGTTTTAAAAAAAATACAATAACGGAGGGCGAAAAAGAGGATAGTCTAAGATCGCGATCTATGCTATTTATTTCCTTGGGAGTTCTTGCCGCGTCCACAGTCTCTGATAAAATGACATTATTCATTCCAGAAAATGGTCTGATCTCTTTGAATGTGCCAATAGATCCACTAAGAATTGGTGCAAATAGCACTAGAACAACACACCCCTTCTTTATAGACAAATTTCAGAAACTATTAGATCATCTTGGATTGGAAGTGAAATTGGAGAATAGATATCGTTTTAAAACGAAAGGTGAAATGCTTCAAGGATGTATGAATCAAGAAATAGTTAAAAAGCATGCGAGTATTACTATGTCCTGTGCACACCCTTCAAATAGCAGATACTCGCCCAATCAGAGCCCTTATCAACATTGTGGTAGATGCTTCCCTTGTATTATTCGCCGTGCTGCTTTCAAACACGCTGAAATAGAAGATTTGACAAATTATGTTTTAGAGGATTTATGGTCAAGAATACTTGATTCTAAAAAAGCTGAGGGCAAGGATATACACTCTCTAAAACGTCATATCGAGGAAATAGAAGGAAATCCTAATTTAGCGAAATATAATGTATATAGATCGGGACCTCTATTTGAGATAGAAGATGACATTATTGAATATATAGATATATATCGTCGAGGAATCATAGAATTAAGTGATTTCGTTGAAGGTATTGAAACAAAATCTTCTGAATTAAAATGACGAAAAAACAAAAACCATATAAAAAGATTGTTGATGTTCATTGTCATATAGACCTCTACTCAAATCCAAAGGAAATTATTGAAGAATGTGAAGATTTTGGAATACAAACAATCGGTGTTACTACTACACCTTTGGCTTGGAAAGGAAACAAGCAACTTGTTAAAAACTCAAAATATGTAAAATGCTCACTTGGACTTCATCCTACAATTGTCTGCAGCAAATACTCTGATATCAAGCTCTTCAAGTCTCTAATAAAAGAAACAACTTTCGTTGGGGAAATAGGTCTTGATGGTAGCGCTCCCTATCTCGATACTTTTTCTAGACAAGAAGAAATTTTTATAGAAATTCTTCGCACATGCTCTGAACAAGGCAATTTGGTTTTATCTGTTCATAGTTACAAAGCATCAAAGAAAACTATTGAATTGCTTGAAAAATTCCTTAGTTTTGAAAGATGCAAAGTTGTACTCCATTGGTACACAGGTAATATATCCGATGCAAAACACGCTGAATCTCTTGGGTGTTACTTTTCAATCAATTATAAAATGATTAAAACAAAAAAAGGTGTTAGTCTAATAAAGAATATTTCCCCCAAAAAGATCCTAACAGAATGTGATGGTCCATTTATTATCTTTAAGGGAAAACCATCCCGACCTCTGGATATACCATATACTATTGAATTGTTATCTAATGTGTGGGATTGTGAAATGGAAAATACTTATAAGAAGGTACAATCAAATTTTAATTCTCTTATACAAAATAGTATTATTCATTCTTGAAAAAACCTAATAATCGATTTTCTTAACCTGAACATTTCTATGATTAAAAATTCTTTGTTATCCCATTGATCTTCTCCTCCACCTCCCGATTCACCGCATAGAAAATCACCCGGCTGTCTTTCAGGTGTGAAAGCTTTCCGATATTCGCCTCGATGTCGGACCTCCCGGTCTCCACCTCGACGGCCCTTTTGAAACCGGCGGCGGCCGCCGTGCACACGAGGACCGCAACCGCCGGCACGACCGCCAGTGTCCGACATTTCATGTCATCATTCCCTTATCCAAATAAGTAATACTCCTCCCTCATACCACATCCCCACAAACCGGTCAATTGATGTCCGCAATGAAACAGCGCCGGTTATTGCATATCCATCCGGCCAGGCAATTGTACAAAGTTCCTCCAAAAATCTCCCTTTCGTGTTATACTATTATTCTTTTTACCCGATGCCGTATCACTCCGGCACGGTTTTTCCTTTCCGAAAGCGTACTACATGTCCCGTTCGACAGATCTCACCACAGGCCCGATCCCCAAGACCTTAACACGGCTTACGCTGCCGATGGTGATGGGGTTCGCATCGGGGATCACCTTCAACCTGGTCGACACCATCTTCGTGGGACGGCTGGGGACGGAACCCCTGGCGGCCATCAGCTTCACCTTTCCGGTGGTAATGCTGATCGTGAGCCTCTCTGTGGGGCTGGGGCTGGGGGCGGGGTCCACCATCTCCCGGGCCATCGGCCGGGGAGATACCGATCGTGTCCGGCGGCTCACCACAGACAGCCTGGTGCTCTCAATGGCCGTCGTGATAGTCTTCGTCACCGCCGGAATGCTGACCATCCGTCCCTTGTTTACGCTCCTGGGCGCCACCCCGGATATTATCACGCTGATCAACCAATACATGCTCATCTGGTATCCGGGAATGCTGTTCGTGATCATCCCAATGATGGGCAACCACGCCATACGGGCCACGGGAGACACCCTCTATCCGGGACTGATCATGGTGACGGGCTCCGTGACAAATCTCATCCTCGACCCGATCCTGATCTTCGGCCTTCTGGGATTTCCCCGCATGGAGCTCGCCGGGGCGGCCCTGGCCACCGTTATCGCCCGGGCGATCACCCTCGTGATGTCGCTCTATATCCTCGTCTATCGGGAGCGAATGATCGATTTTTCCTTCCCCCGCATCGCAGAGGTGGTTCGCTCGTGGAAGGACATCCTGTATATCGGGATTCCCGCCGCCGCCACCAATCTCCTCTTTCCCCTCTCGATGGGGGTGGTCACCTACCTTGCCTCCCGGTTCGGTCCCGAGGCGGTGGGGGCCGTGGGGGCGGGGCTCCGGGTGGAATCCTTCGCCTTTATCGTCATCATCGCCCTGTCCACGGCCATGGTGCCCTTCACCGGACAGAACTGGGGCGCCGAGCGTTTCGACCGGGTCTACGACGGGCTCAATCACAGCAACCGCTTTACCGTCTGGTGGGGGATGGGGTGCTGGATCATGTTCGTGCTGCTCGCCCGGCCCATCGCGTCGCTCTTCAGCACGGACCCGATCGTCATCGCCTATATCGTCATGTATCTCTACATCATGCCGGCGGGCCTCTCCCTCCAGGGGATATTCCAGGTAATCAGCGCAACCCTCAACGCCATTAACCGCCCCATCGACGCCGCCGGCCTGAACATCATCCGGGTGTTCCTGTTTTACATCCCCCTGACGTTCCTGGGCACACTGCTCCTCGGATATCCGGGACTCATCGGCGGCATCGCCCTGACGAACAACATCACCGGACTCATGGGCCTTTTCTGGACCAGGCGCACCTGCAGGCGCTCCGAAGCCGCATATCTCCCCGTTTCCCGGATATGGCCCTGCCCCGAGGAGGGTGAGGCGACTCCATGACCCACACCAGAGACCTGACCGAAGGGCCGGTGGGGAAAACGCTCTGGAATCTGACCCTCCCCATGATCGCCGGCTTCTTCTCCATGATCGCCTTCAACCTGGTGGATACGATCTTCGTGGCGCAGCTGGGGACAGATCCCCTTGCGGCGATGAGCTTCACCTTTCCGGTCATCTTCTTTCTTGCCGGCATGATGGTGGGCCTGGGCACCGGCACCGCGTCGGTGATATCCCGGGCGGTGGGGGCCGGCGACGCCGATCGGGCACGCCGCCTCACCACAGACGCCATCCTCCTGGGGTTCGTGTGGGCCATCGTCATTTCCGTCCTGGGGCTTCTCACCATCGATCCGCTGTTTTCCCTTATGGGCGCCTCCCCGCCCATCATCGCCCTCATCGGGCAGTACATGTCCATCCTGTTCGGCGGGATATTCGTGTTCATCGTCCCGGTCCTGGGCAACCACTCCATGCGGGGGTATGGAGACACCCTGACCCCCAGCATCATCATGATGGGGGCCGCCGTCATCAACGCGCTTCTCGATCCGGTGCTGATCTACGGCCTGTTCGGCCTTCCCCGGATGGAGCTTGCCGGGGCGGCGCTGGCCACCATCATCGCCCGGTCCACCTCTCTGGTGGCGGCCATCTGGGTGCTTCACTGGAAAAAACACATGCTCGTCCGGGTCAGGCCGAGGCTGCGCGCCGCGTGGGACTCCTGGCGCCCGATACTCATCGTTGCCGTTCCCGCAGCGCTGGCCAACCTCTCGGTGCCGCTTTCCATGGCCGTCATCACGAACCTCGCGTCCCGCTTCGGCCCGGGTGCGGTGGCGGCGGTGGGGACGGGAATACGCCTGGAAAACATGGCCCTCATGGTCGTGCTGGCCCTCGCCGCGGCGGTTATCCCCTTCATCGGACAGAACTACGGGGCGGGACGACCGGACCGGGTCCGGGGGGGATACTTCTTCAGCGCCCGGTTCTCGGTATACTACGGCCTTGTGATATGGGCGCTGTTCTTCGTCCTGGCGCACCCCATCGCAGGCCTTTTCAGCGACGATCCCGAGGTCGTCGGATATATCGTCTGGTTCGTCAGGATTATGCCGGGGGGGTATCCGCTTCTGGGGATCGGGCATGTGACCATCGCCGCCTTCAACTCCATCAACCGCCCCATTCACGCCGCCATGATAAACCTGGTGCGGATGTTTTTCTTGGCGGTGCCGCTGGCGTATCTGGGGGCGCGGCTCTTTTCGGTGCCGGGGATTTTCTGCGGCATGGCGCTCGCCAACATCATCTCGGGTGTGGGCGCGTTTTTGCTTTTTAGGTGGATGAGCCGGAGAAAAAGGCTGTAGGGATACAAGCCTCCCGAAGGGAATACGGTGCGGGAGGTGACCCTCCCGAAAGGAAAGAGGCGGGGTTTTTGAGAACCTGCAGGGGCAGCGGCGGAGTGGAACCGGCGCGGGGGAGGAAGTGCACCCCGACCGAATAGTCGATAGGAGGGTTTATGATTTCTCCGGGAGCCGGCGGGCGGAAATCAATTCTCCGGCTCCTCCGTGAGGGTCAGCCCCTCGCGGATGTACTCAAGGATTTTATCCCTTTCTTTGTTTGCGATTCCCAGAAAGAAAAAGAGCATCGATCCGTACACGTCGTCGGCCGCGTCCCCTTTTGGGGGAGAGACAATCTCCCGCCCCACATGCACGATCCCCGGCTCCACCACGATGACGAAGCGGAACCTCCCCTTGGTCTCCCTCTCAACGAGCCATGCGGTCTCCATGCGGCCCGTCGTCTCGTCGACCTCCTCCAGGGTGTAGTGCTCCTCCACGATCCCCCGGACCGCGGCGAAGAGGGAGACGCCGCCGGATTCCACGGTCAGCACGTCCCAGATTATCGGCGGCTCCTTGCCCATCCGATCGAAGGAGAGGGCGAGTATATTAAACAGAGCAATTACCAATACTATAACCAAGCATAAAGAAATTGATAAAGTTCGATATCTTTTCATTGTTTTATGAATCTCACAAAAAGCAGTAAATAAAGATGTATTTTAGAAGTATACTATATCTCAAAAAAAAACAAAATTGATATAAATGAAATAGTTTTAAGTATTTTCAATCAAACACTTTGTAAAACTAAACCACAGACATTTGTGATCTTTTTTTGATGCAAATAAATATAATAGTCAGCTTAATCTTTTATTGTTCAAATATGAAATTGACAGCAACCATTTAATTCTCTAAAATAAAATCCACCTATTTGATTAAGGTGACCATATGGTAAAAAAAGACAATTCTTTGTTTGCATTTGTTCTTATGCCTTTTGACTCTACTTATGACGATATATATAAACTTGGGATAAAGGCAGTTGCAGAAGAGTTAAACTTTAAAGCTGAAAGAGTTGACGAACAAATATTCAGAGAGGGAATTCTTGATAGAATATATAGACAAATAGAAGGAGCAGATGTAGTTATTGCTGATATGTCAGACCAAAATCCCAATGTTTTCTATGAAGTTGGTTATGCACATGCAAAAAATAAAACTTGTATTCACCTGACAAAAACTTCATCGGATATTCCTTTTGATCTAAAACATCATAGACACATTGTTTATGAAAACTCAATAACATCACTAAAAGAAAAATTGAAGGCTGAATTAAGTTGGATAAAAAACGATATAGAAAAAATTAAAACAAGAAATATAAAAGTAACTCTTAAACCAGTCAGAGGATACTTAGAAATAGACAAATTCGATGCCACTGGAGAGGTTTATTACCAAATAGACTTATCAAATGATTCTGACATACCTTCTCCAACAATAGAAGCAATTTATATATATACATCGAGTGGTTGGACTTTTTATCAGGATGATAATAAACGTCCATCAAAGGAATCAGATATTGAAGGATTTGAGTCGCGCCATCTTTTATTAACACCCCTAAATAGATTTGTTAAAGGGTCATGGGCTCCATTAAATCTTAAATCACGAAAAATAATAGCTTCTGTTTTTGCTGGAGACGAAATACTTAATGAATATACACTAAAAGGTAGAATACTTCTACGTCTTCAGACATCTGAGGGTAATTACGATTACCATTTCGAAGTTGAAGTCGTAGTTGACGAAATACCTTTCTGATTTTGTTACATCAATATGAGCTTCACATCCTTTTCCCTATCCCTACCACAGCCCCGCGCTCAACAGAAAGATTGCCCCGCCGTGAACCAGGGTGGCCGAAACCAGGCCCCATTTCATCCTGACCAGGCCGCAGATCGTCCCCTCCCACAGGCAGAAGAGTAATACCGGTAGTCCCACGTTCGTGACGGTGAAGGCAAGAAAGACGTGGGCAAAGGCGAAGAGGACGCCGGAGGTAAGCGCCGCCCTGAGCGGCGTTGTGAGCCGCTCCATGTGGCCGTAAAAGAGGCCCCGAAAGAGGGTTTCCTCCAGAAAATTGCCGAAGATCGTCACGCAGAGAAGGGGGAAAACCAGAGACGTCGCCACCGCCCCGCCCCGGGCGGCGATATCCACCCATCGATACCCGATGAGGAGCGGCGCCGCCACCACCGCCGCCCCACATAATCCGATGATGACAGAAGAGATTACCCCTTCCTTGAACCAGACGATCAATCCCCGGAGTTCCTTATCGAAAAGGAGGATCGCACACGCCCCCGTTCCGGAGGAGAGACCCAGCACCACCAAGAGAAGCGGCATATCAGCAAACCTGATCCGGAAAAACCCTTCCGTCCCGAACCGCCACATCCCCAGAGGCGTCATGGCGTCACGCATCAGGACGAACATGAGAATATACGCCATGACGCGATAGGCCGCATCGCGCTTTCCCACGAGGAGCACGAAGGCGATCCCCACCACCAGGCCGGGGAGGATGCGGGCGCAATAGGAGATCAAAAGTGACATATCCACGGGATTTCCCTCCGGAAGATCGGTGATCAAAAAGACATCGGCACGTACGGGCGGCATCCCGGCCGCCCCGCACCGGTGCCCATCATACCAGAAAGCCGAGGGCGTGTCGAGCATCGTCAAGGGAGGACCGCCCGAAAACCATCCCGTCAATCCGCTGGCGTCGTTAAAACAGTTCGGCCTGTTCGCACTGATGATATAAAAATCGGTCTCGCGCCACTGTTCATCGAGCAACACGTGAAATGGTACCGAAAGCCCGATTATGACCTGAACGGCGTGATGTCGATGCGCCTCTGCGTATTCCCTCTCCCTTCCCCGTTACACCCGGGCACACATCACATGGGAAAGGCCGCCGACGATAAGCCCGTCGTCCCGGTTTGAAAAGTAGTGTGCGTTGATCTCGCCTGGCGTCCAGTCCCGGACACATCCAAAGCCCATTTCCCGGACGTCCTCCGCGAGCCGCGCGGGATCGAAGAAGGTGCGCCACACCTCCCCGGTCTCCGCCACTCGTGCCGCCAACGCATGAAAGGCCGCCCGACCCGCCCCCGTCATCAACGACGGGGAGATCGTGTAGTCGAAGGCTATCCCGCTTTCGTGTGGAAACGAGGCAACAAAACGCAGAGTCCACATGACCACTTCCACCGGGAGATAGAGCGTCACGCCGAGCCATGAAAAGAAGGTAGGCGCATCGAACGCGAAGCCCGCCGCAATCAAACCGTCGGAAAGGGTCCGCGTCTCGAAATCAATCGGGACGAATCTGACATCCAGAGAGATTGCGATGTCGGCCTCTTTGAGCCGCTCCCGCTTGTATGCCTGCGTTGTAGGGTGATCGACCTCGAAGATCGTAAGCGTCCCCTCCGGATAGGGACTCCGATAGGCAAATGTATCCAACCCCGCCCCGAGGATAACGTACTGCCGTACACCGTGCAAAACCCTTTTGGCAAGCTCGTCCTCGGCGATCCGGCTCCGCGCCGCCAGAAAGGCCCGGAGATACGACGACACCCACGTAGCCTCGAATCGCTGCGGGTCGGCGGTAAGCTGTGACGCCGCCTCCTTCCCGATGATGCGAAGGGCCAGTGGGTCTTCGAAGACCAGGGGATTATCAAGGAGCTGATGGGCCGCCCGCCACTGTGCAACGCTGTCGGCCGTGGCGCTCGGGAGGCCTTCTTTCATGACAATCGTCCTATTTCATAACAGATAACGGGGGAGGAAGGATCAGTGTAATCGAACCGGAAGAAAATGACAAGGTGTAATAGAAACGTCCTCGTTCGACACAGCCCACATGCATATACGATCTCTTTCACGTAATGAAAAAGAGGGATCGTTTGAACAACCCCTTCCGATGCCGGCGAACCCCAGACCGTCTCGGTGAAATTAAACATCGGATTTCGTGCTCTGAGGTACTCGTTCTCCGTTCAACAATTCAAAATCCCAGATATGTGAAGAAGGTGGTGTCTTACCACGGTGGTCATTCACCCGCAACCGCCGGGAGAAAGAGACATAATGTGTGAAACGAAAACACGGCCACCGCATCAAAACATAAGAAAAATTGTAGGAAATTGATATTTATGATGTATAATATAAAGACAATAGACTATTTAAATAGAAATCTGCACCCGGGTCCGATGGGTGCACACACCACACACATGGAGGCTATCATGAAAATAAGCGCACGAAACGTCATAAAGGGAAAGGTGAAAAAGGTCACCCCCGGCGCGGTCAATACCGAGGTGCTGATGGTGACCGATGGGGGGACGGAGGTCGTCTCGATCATTACCAAGGAATCAGCCGATAAACTGAAACTCGCCGAGGGTAAGGATGTGTACGCCGTAATCAAGGCGTCCAACGTGATGATCGCCGTGGATTGATACGACATATCAAGAGATCAAAAGGAAAGGGGGACCCCGATGGGGTTCCCCTTTCTGTGCAAATAACAGTATCTGTCAATTAACAAGTCCCTAAGTATGACAATCCAAAATTGTAATCCCAACCGTCTGGGCCGGAGTCTCTCGTTACGGCACGGAGCTGATATTATAAGCCCGAAAAGACGGCGATTGCGACAGCGATAATGACACTCCAAATCCCCGCCGTCCCCAGGTCTTTCTTCACCGCCTTCCCGAACGTCTCCCGGTGATAGTCCCTACTGAATGCGATTATCTTCTCTTTCTGAATCTCGTACATGACGCTTTTCGTGAGGGCTTTCTTGTATGTCGGGGCCTTGACCTCATACCGATCCGTTTCGGGATTGTAGAGCACCGCGTCCGGATCGGATGGTTCCTGCTTTGAGATACGGCCGAAGTATTCCACGACGTCATCCTCCGTCATGTACAGGTCTGATATATGCGGCGGGGGGTTGACAATCCAGGAAGCGGTCGAACAACCCTGTGTTGCAAAAACCAGGAACAACAGCACACAAAGCGATGTGAGTTGTATGGATGTCACACGATATTTCACTCGCCCCATACGACACCCCCCATTCGTGAAAGATCATCGACTGTCAGGGCTTCAAGCTGTTCCGGGACATACTCCTCTTCGAGATAGCCTTGGAGTGAAAACGCCTGATTATTCTCGATTTTCGACTGGAGCCGTGATATGTTGTGGACCTGAATCGCTATCGTTACCACCATGGCAATCACGACTAAGACCTCTACAAACATCACCCAGTGACGAAATCTCATCCTCATTCCCCTTGTATTTTTTCAAAAAGTACATCCCAACATACGACAGACACCCGGCGGTGAACGCGGCGTCAAACAGCGCAAGATTATCCGCTCCCGCTTTCCAGAAGAACGCTGCAACGTGTACGACAATCCACACGAAAGTAATGAACACCGCGATCCACGCGCCTTTCGGAGTGCCGTCGTCTTTGATGAGGATGATTCTCATACCATTTCAGATCATTAAACAGTCAATTCCGTTATGTATGTAAAGGCCGTTTTCTTTTAATACGGCCGGGCAGCCCCACAGGATCGCCCGTTACTCCATCGCCAATGGCGGACGGGCTACACGCCCTTGATCCACGCCGCCGCCCTCTCGATGACGGAATCGAGCTTCCCGTCGGCCTCGTGATACTTTTTCACAACATGGTCCATCCAGTCTCCCAGGTATCGGATGGCGACAAAAAGACCGCCGCCGAAACCGAAAAAGAGACAGATACATCCTGCAATGACACAACCCATTGTTCTTCTCCTATCAGATGAGTCTATACGCCTCGTTATACGTGACGTACGTTTGTTTTCCGTTCCTGTGTACCGCCCCCCACCGCGCCATATATCCCCTTGTGTCGAGGTGAAAGCCCGGATTGTTCCAGTGCGGATATAGACCAAGACCGACGGACTGCCACACATCGAGTCTCCGGAGGCTGAATTTCATCAGATCGGCCGCGTCAAGATAGTCAAGGTTTTCCACATGGAAATCCACCGCCCTCCCGTGATTGTGCTCACTCGGCCACAGTTCCGGCGGGACGCCATCGGGCGGTTTTCTCCAATCGCTGTGTATAACGAATTGGAATTTGAACACGTCCCGGAGATCGTCGAGCAATGCAATAATGTCCGTCTCCATTTTATCAGGATGATGGAACTCTCTTGGCGTGAAATAATTCACCGCCCGCCAATCGGCACTCGTCATCTTCGCCATGCCCCTCATCTCCCATTCTTCGACTGTTTCTCGATAACGCCGGTGAGTTTTCGCATCTGTTCGGTGAATTCCTTCAACGCCTTTGTGTTTTGTTCGACACCCCAGCCGAATTTTGCGACACTCTCCGCCACCCTGTCCATGACGTCCCTGTACCCCCTGGGCATGTAGACCATCGGCAGTCCATCTCCATCGGTTTTGCACTGAATGTCCATGATGTGCCCCACCCTCTCACTTACTGAATAAACGGTTTTAGCGAGATCCTTAATATCAATATCCTTGATCTCGAACCTCGCGCCGTTTCGATGTTTGAGCCAGTCGAATAGGATTTTGCCGACCACGCCCACAAAAAGAGAGAACAACGCTGTGACTGCGACCGCGCTCAATTCATCCATCACATTTCCCCGCCTTCCCACTCCTCCCACTTAACCCCGGTCACGCTTACCAGAAGCCCGTTTTTACTATCGAAGGATTCTCTCATGCTCTCAATGGAGAGATTGTCCCCCACAAGCCCGGCTTCCGGAGCGACGACTCTCAAGACGGAGCCTGGACGAAGGTTCTCCATTCCTGCCCGGGTCAGGAACGGCACAGTGAAACGAAGCCCGATCTTCCCGGCTTTCAGCTCGTCTTTCGCCCGGATAAAGGCTTCGTCTTCCGTCGTGATCAAGGGATCCTCGATCCCCGATTTCTCGTAGTCTCCCTCCCCGTATATCACCGTCGCCATAACCGGATTGGTCTTTGACGACAGTCCAAGAATTTGGGCGTTGTTCAGATCGCCTCCGGGGAGAATCAGATTGACCCGGTCCCCGACAGAAAACTCCGTATCGGCCGACGCCCGCACACTCCCCCTCCATTTCCCCTCCATCAATACGGAGTATCGGCGGGTGTCCACCACTGCGGTGATGGTTCCTACCGCGATGTTGTCCGGCGCCTCCTTTTTGATCTGCCGGGCGGTGATGTCGTAGAGTTTTGACGGTATCATATCTTCTCGTAAATAATGGGCACAGAAAACGACCCTGACATATGCTTATAAAAAACTTGATCTCCGACGGTCCCCCGTTCATCTCCGACCTGTCCTGGGATGGTGATTGTCCCCAAGTATTCCAGAAACCCCAGCGGTGCATCCGGACTCTGGGGATTATCGTGTGTAATGGTGATAATATGAGTACCGCTTACCCCCATCGTGAAGGTGAATACTCCTTCGGAGTTAGTTTTAAGACCCGATTCGGTGTGGCCGCCGGATTCATCCCCTCCATTCCATTCTATTTTCACACTTGCATTCGGCACGGGTGTTTCGGTATTGATGATATATACCCGCCTACTTCCTCGGATATAATCTCCGTTCCAGTAGTCACCTTTCGCCGATGTGTCCCGCTCTCCATGAATCGTGGCTACCACGTTTTCACCGATCTTCATTAATCCAACTACCTGACCATTCGAGACCCCGGCTGAAAGGCCGTCAAGCGTATACGACCCGAGTACCGCCACAAATCCCGAAACCTGGGGAATCGGCTCCGAAAGCGTGATCCGTCCCCTTTCCGCGCTTGTTGGGGTGTGATCCACGTGGAAAGTAACAACGCCTACCCGCTTACCGCCGCCCACCGACGGGGTTGTAGCCTCTTTTCGCCCCACATCAATGAACACCAGGTGATTCAAGCCTCCTGCCCACACCTCTATGACAACTTCCTCCCCCTCCCTGTCGACAAAGGACGGTGCGGTGTATACGATCTGCGCCGTACCGCCCGATTTATAGGTGACGACTACCCGCGTCTGAGGTTTCGGGAGATTGTCTGAAAGTGTGATCGTAGACCCTTCCGTTATGGCCCCGGTTGCGTAATCATAAGAAGTATCTATCTCATCATCGTCAATCGTTCTTCCCTGATACTCATGGGAATCATCCTTCAGTGCATAGATATGTGTGAGGTTCGATATGGGGTTTTGCACCCTGATAGATGTATAGGAGCTTGACACCTGCTCCTCGTTTTCTATGGTGTTTGTAGTCGTGATGTCTAAGTCTGCCGAAAGCGCACCGTTCCCGGCGATTATCTTGAACTTGACAGTGTACCCATCCCCCACAGGATCGCCGTCGGGATCGTAGACTCTTGCAGTGATAACACTCGTCTCTTTGACAAGGAGAGATGAGGGATTAGCGTTCGCATCCAAATCTCCCACCCGCGGATCTCCGAGAATCAAAGCGACGGGATTGGATTCCTGACCGTCATAGGTGGCTTTGACATAAATGGTACCCGCACCAAGCTCGTTTCCGTAGAGCTTTGTTCTCCCTTGCCCGTTCTCGACCAAAACAGAGTTTTCCTCTACAATCCCCGGTCCTTCTACGGAGAAAGATACCGAATCCCCGCCGTGATAGGTGACGAGGTGCGGCCCTTCCAGCATATTCCCTGTCGTGGTAATCACAAAATCGTCGAAGATATACGGCCCGTCGACCTTCGTGCCCGGCACCCCGCCGCCGATGTCCGGCCATATCCCCACAACCCCACCGTTTGCGATGCGCTTTAAGACGGCGATTGTATTTGCGTTCGAAGGTGTGGCAGATTCTTCTTCAATCAATCCTGTATCCACCAACATCCCCTCAGAGTCGTAGCAGGTTGCAATCAACACTGTGTAATCATTCCCATCGGCGGCCAACGTGGATTTAAAATTTCCCCGCGAATCCACGGAGACAAGCTCCACTTCGGCCCATGCTCTAAAGGTCGCCTCGTTATTAGCCCTTCCCTTTACTACAATCTTGTTGAAAGACTGCGGGATTTCTTCGAGTATCTCTATCTGATGAATATCCGAAGAATCCACAGAGAACACAGGAGGATGATTTCTCGGAGTGTAATCATTTGCATGAAAATAGAGTTTGTCATTATAGCCGGTTGAAATATGCCCGCCGACCGCCGAGACTACTTCTTTAATGACTTCCATCGGAGTGCGGGCATCGAAAGTGTGGTACTCAATCGGTCCGTCGGGGAGGCACCATTCATATTCAAGCCCGGCTTCCTCCACCAAATTGGTCACTATCGCCCGCTTTGTGGTGTTCTCATAGGAGACGGTGTTCTGAGCGGAATACGGCCTATCAAGGAGTGCGGCTTTGCTTCTCCCTGAGATCCGTTTTGCATGCCTTCCGTTGCTCATGGTTTCGGAGATTTCCTCGATAAAGAATTCTCCCCGCGTGATATACATCCCCGATGAATCGTGATCGACCTGAATCTCTATCTGAGGGATCTTGAAGTCGGCATTATTCTTTCGGTAGATTTCCGCCGAGATTGACCAGTCAAAATCGATTCTCAACATTTTGACGAATCGCTCACTCCAATCTATGAAGTACGAAAGCACTTGTGAGGTAACGTCTCTTTCATTCAATAGTACCTTGACTGATGGAATATATACCTGCGATCCACCCCCGCCGATGCGATTGAGGACGATAGAATCCGACTCAACGAGATCATAATCAAGAATATCGTTTTTGATTGTAAGTGTATCCGCAACTTCCGTTGTGAAATCATTCAAAACCCACAGCGCGGAACCGTTGAAGTGATTTGAGTGATATTTCTCTGTCAGGAGATTGTTATGCGAGATAAAGGTATTTGCGATTTCCGTTTGTTCAACGATAATATAATCGAATTTAATTATACCATGCCAAATATTATCGTTGTTGTCCCCCACAAACCACCAGTAATGATCATCGTAATACTGTAATTGCTCCGAATCGGTTGATTGTATACCATTATTTAAAAAAACGGTCTTTGTTGTCGGATCATATTGAATTATAAGTGTGTATTCTGTGTTAAGACTTACAGTCCTGACATAATTACTTGTAGTCCCCCATGTTCCACCAATTCCGTTGTATCCTCTTGCTGTTCCCGATGAATTAGTAATAAACCAATATTCTCGATAGTTAGAACCAATTCGATAAAGGTTACATGATAATACCCAATTGGTGAACGAACCTGATGGCTCTGGCTGTGCTGATAACGACTGAATAACAAACAGCCTGATATAATCACCATCTCTCAATGCCGACAGCTTGTATTTTATAGATGTTCGAAATGGTATTGTAACAAATTCCGCTTTTTTCAACCCCTTGTCGCACGTAATCATTGCTGCGTCTGTGTCTGCATACGTGGCAGTTATGCCCCACCCGTTAGATGTGTAAACATTACCGTCATTTTTCGTTGCGGTTTTAATCGATTCCTGAACCGCACCATTAGGTAAATTGAAATGTTCTACTACAAAAAAGCTCATTTTGCGTAAACTCTTATAAGCATCACGCCGATATTCGGTGTTGCGATTCCATCAACGCCCCACCATAATTGTTTATCGTCTCCAATCGTCAATTCCACCGCTTTCCCCTCAAATTGAAGTATCGCATAATACGGATCGTCATATTCACCGTACGTCCCGAGCGTTGCATAATCAACTTTGGTAACAAGATTGACAAATGCTCTATAAGGTCTTATTTCCGCCCCATCGTTAAAGTAACCGCTTACTGCTTCGACTTTTACGGATTCATATGATTGAAGCGTAATGTATCCGATATAGCCGCTGTAATCTCCAGGATTCAAAGAAAGCATATTCCACAGTGAACTGTCTACCGCGATTGTGCAAATAAACTTCCACTCCTCGTTTTTATCCCCCGCCGAATTAATCGGAGTTAAGTAATAGTTCTGTCTATTCGACTCAACCGGTTTGAGATAGTACACCTGGGGTGTAGATTCAACGGGAGTGAGATAATAAGTTTCCATTTACGACTGCGCCCGACAACTTATCTCCACCTTGTTCCCCGAACTCGCCTCCGTGGCGGCGGGGACTACCTCTTTCGCCCACACACCCCTTGCGCTCTGAACGAGGGAGAACGATAAGGTATTTGCCGCCACCCAGGTCCCACCCCAACCGTCCGATTGAATCGTGAAGTAGTACTCTCCCTGGTGCGGGATCTGAAAATCGGTGTTGATATCACCCGCCCCCAGGTTCGTGGAATTCCCATCTACCACCATTGACACGGTGAAGTTTGTATCATTGGAAAACGTCACGGTCACATCAGCCGTGAGAGTCCCTTTTTTATATGTCAAAATCGGATATGTAGAATGATCGTATATTCCCGATCCAGAAGCCACGGGAGTGGTTACAGTCGGTTCGATATCACCCAACTGTAATACACACGATGCCACCATGCCGTCGGTTCCATAGACAATGGAATTTGAAAGCCCGAGGACTATATCGGCGGTTGATGCTGAAAGTATCTGGATGGAACCGGTGGTATAGTATGAATCCGACCGAATTGCCACTTTCCCCGAAGTATATTCATATGTCGTCGCCCCTGTGAGAGAAATTTGAGCCACCACTTGGGCGGCCGTTTGGCCGTTACCCGAAAGGGTCACGGACTGAGAGTCGCCTCTATCAACTTGGACTATCAGGGTGAGACCGTCCACATTAAAGTTTTCGCTTTCCGATCCCTGCACTTCCGCACGGGTCTTGACAGCGTAGTCTGATTGAATTGTCGTCTCCGTAGCGATAAAACACTCTCCCGTCAGGTTAGGGGACCCATCCGAAATTTTGAGAAAATCGATATATGACGTGACTCCGCTCGTCGTTGTCCCTTCCTGACGTAACGTCACCAGCCCATCGGTAGCACCGGAGGCATCGGAACAGTCTATCCCGGATTCAATAAGAAAGTCGTCCTTGTAGAGATCAACGGTTTCGGATCCACTTAAGGAACCGTCCACCACAAGCCGCCACACCGTCCATGTATCCTCTTCTACGATGTTTGTCCCCACCTCATTCCATGCCGCCCCGTCATAAATGAACATCCCATCCGTACCGAATCGTACAGATAAAACGATAGTCCCGTTGTCCACTATCAGGAGAAAGTTGTCTGCGTCTCCCGTTGTTCCTATATCATTAAAATAGGTGCGAATCTGAACCGTGAAAGAATCTTCGAGTGTTCCTACATTCCGATATCGCTCGGCCTTGTGTCCGCCACCGATGGATGCAATGGTGAACTTGAACGTATCTCTATCTTGAAACGTCTCCTGTGTGCTCTCTCCCGATAAGTCGCCGTCGGTCCATCCAGTGAGAGATGAGCAGTCGTCATCATGCACATTCCCCTGCCCTATTGTGAACGCGCATCTATCTACCGTCAGATATTCAACGGGAGGTCGGCCCGTAGACGGGTTGGGATTACCATGATTTATGAGTCCGACAAGGGAAGATGGAAATATCCCGTCGGCGTCCTCAAAGTCGGCCACGATGGTACAAGGGGTGTTCGACGCGGTGATCGCTTCGGCCAAATCCCCCGCCCCGTGCCAGAATGTTGCGGCGATGTCCCCCGCTACCGGGTCTGAGCCGTCACTCATCGCATCGATAACGAAGGTTGTGGAATGTGATGTGTCAGAGGAAACGAAGGCATACCCCTTATACGTCCCGTCGGGATTAAAGAAGTACACCTCGTCACCTTTGGCCAGAGACACAGCATTTGCAATCGTGACGGTCCGGGCCGACCAAGCGATGTCATATTCAATCCATCCGTACGTCTTCGCCGTCGCCCTTGTATCAAGGTCCGTCCCCTTTTTCAACACCACCCGGTCGTCGGCGGTGGAAAGCCTACTGATGAACTCCTTCGCCTTGTTTGCCGTGCCGGATATGCATTTAACGAAGTATTTTACGACTCGAGTCAACCCGGATGTTCTTTCTGATTCGGTGACGTTCGGAAAAAGGTTTTGGGACACATTGGAGGGAAGTTGATCGTCGCTCATCCCACCCCCAGAGGTGGGACCGGTTCGTCTGTTTGGGTAATAACGTGAAATCGTCATGGTTTATCCCTGAACATTCGCCAACGCCTCCCATGCCTCTTCATAGGCACAAATCAGGTCAGCGATGGCATTGTGAATACAGAATTTCTCACATTCCTCGATATTCGGGAACGTAATCTCGCATCCTCTGTAGTAAAGTGTTATCATCCTGTGCACATCAAAAAAATTTTGCCATAATACCAGGTATCGTCTTCCGGAAACGCCGTCGGGGCGAGCAGTTCCATCTGTATCGGCCCGCCGGACACCTCGTGCCTGAAACGTACGGTACAATCCGCGCCGTTACGACTGAGAGTGTAAGAGGCATCACGCACCCGTGCCATCTCTATCAAGGCGTCAACCGTTGTTCTGGAAAGCCAGCCGGTTTTTTCCGTCGCCTCCAGTGTGATGGAAAAGTGTCCCATCCGAAATCCCACATACATGTTTTCCGTCCCATCCAGGGCGACATATGATGTCCCCGGATATATTTCTTGATTGAACTCATCGATCCAGATCGGATCGTGATCAAGGGCGACGCCGCCCAGTACCGTGGTCATCGGAGAACTCTCCCGAGAAAGGATTGCATGTGTCACTTCACATGTGCGGCAAGTATGACACAGTCCCGTTCCGTCTATAGAAAATATAAACAAGGATTTTTTACGGGGAAAAAAAGACGGTTCGTCGGAAGACGAGCCGAGAGACATACCTGGACGTATGAACACCCGCACACGTACAGGTATCCTGAACGTCTTCGGCATGACATGCATGACTAGGACACTATGAGTATGAAAGTGTTGAGGATTTTTTTAGGGAGACGAAGATTGACTTAGAGAAAGGGGCGGGCCCTCTCCTGTAATTCCTGGAAGGGAAACAGTCGGGAATATTCCATCAAGCCGCTGAGGGCGCCGGGGCGTCGCACGCGAATGCCCTGCTCCTCCAGGATGGCCACCGGATTGAGACCCCCGATAATCACAACGCCCACCCGTCCCTCCCCCACGGGGATTTCCAAAAGCGGCTGCCCCGGCCACCCAACGCTCATAAATCCACCGAGACCCGCATCTTCCAGATACTCCGCCAGCTCCAGCACCCGGGATCGGCTCTCAGCGGGAACCTCACGAAAGCTGGCGCCGATGCGGCCGGATCCCGTTTGTGTTGCTCCGGTATAATCGGTCATTCCGCTCCTGATAAACACCTCAAGGGGATCAAGGGTTGTCCCCTCGTAGTGTATGAGCTCTACAAAGCGGGTGGGGCGCCCCCCCATCAGCTCAAGGAGCCCCCCGAAGCGGGACTGGGTGGGAATACCGTGGGCGAGAAGCACCCCGTTGATGGTCACGGAACAGACGGTACCCACGGCGACGAATCCCGAAGGGACGATTACTTCCCCGATACGTTCATTCTCTCCGAAGAGTGCCGTCAGCGTGCCCATCGAGTACTTATGGGCATACACTTTCTCTATGAGCGGAACGGAACGGGCGAGATTTCCCCTTTCTATGAGGCTCGCGTTTAAAACGACAGTGCCGGATCTCCGTGCCAGGTCAAAATCCATCTGATAGGTCAGCCGGTCGATTTTTGACGCAAGATACCCCACTTTTTCATACACCCGGGCGGAGGAGAGCTCCCGCCGCCCGAGATCGGTAATCATTCTGCCGCGTTTTCCCAAATTTTCGGTTAAACCGTTATCATCAAGCTCTCCCAGGTAGAGGCGAACGGTCCGCTCGCTGATATCGTGGCCCAGCGCATTGAGGGAATCGGTTATCCTGGGGCTGGAAAGGGGGGCTTTCTCGTCATTGAGGATACGAAGAATGGCCAGTTTTTTCTTTTCAATTTTTTCCGTCATGGACACATAATATCGGCAACCATGCCAATTGTCAACCACCTTTTCGGCAATAATGCCGTTATATGCGTTTTTTCGATACGTTCAACGAGATATTTCCCCAATATAACACCACTTTTTTCATCAGATTATACGGAGATCGTCCCGGATTCGGTATGTCTGCCGTTGGGTCACATGGCAGGAAAGATTATCGGCATTTATACCGATATATTTTCCTTAATTTGATAGGCGAAATTCCCAAGAATATTATGCAAATAAAATCAATATTTTATCTTGACATTAGCATTTCTCTTTGGATATATTGGCAATGCTATGCCGTTTCATGGTCCTTTTCCCGGTATATGTTTCCTCATTGCAAACGGCGCGACAGGCATCGTTTCCCGTTTCCGGGACATATAAACATCGGCATTCTATTGCCGAATTAAGCAATTATTTCAAGGAGAGTTTTCATGAACCTGCAAAAACCGAACGCCAACGAGGCGGTTCTAACCGTGAATCGCTCCCGGAACGTGGCGCCCCAGTCCGGCATCTGCAGCCGGTGCGTTGACGGATGCCGCGGCGGTTGTGACCTGTTTGTATCCACGTTTCGTGGACGCGAACTGCTCTACCCCATGCCATACGGAGAAATAACCGCCGGGGCTGACAAGGACTATCCGGTGGACTATTCACACCTGAACATCATGGGATACGCCATGGGTGCAGAGGGAATTAAAGCCAATTCCGACCATGCAATATTCCCTGCGGTGAATACGGAGACCGAATTCGGTACCAAAAACAAGGTTAAGATGAAGGTCCCCATTTTTACCGGCGCCCTGGGCAGTACAGAAATCGCCCGGGTAAACTGGGAACACTTCGCCATAGGCGCCGCCATCAGCGGCATCAGCCTGGTCTGCGGCGAGAACGTCTGCGGCATCGATCCGAAACTGGAGCTGGATAAAAACGGCAAGGTTAAAGAAGCGCCGAACATGCGAAACCGCGTGGAGGAATATCGACGTTACCACGACGGATACGGCGATATATTGGTACAGCTCAATGTGGAGGATACCACGTTCGGAGTCGCCGAATATGTCATCGAAAAGCTGGGGGTGACCACCATCGAGCTGAAATGGGGTCAGGGGGCCAAGTGCATCGGCGGAGAAATCAAGGTGGACAATCTCGAGCGGGCCCAGGAGCTGAAAAAACGGGGTTATATCGTTACGCCGGATCCGGAGGACCCTGCCATACAGGCCGGTTTCAAAGACGGGGCCATCAAACAGTTCGAGCGCCACTCCCGTCTCGGCTTCATTGACAAGGAATCATTCATGGATGAGGTCAAACGCCTGCGGAAGCTCGGTGCTCAGCGGGTAACCCTCAAAACCGGGGCGTACCCGATGCGGGAGCTTGCATTGGCCATCAAGTGGTCCTCCGAGGCGGGAATAGATCTTCTGACCATTGACGGCGCTCCGGGCGGCACCGGCATGAGCCCCTGGCGTATGATGAACGAATGGGGCATCCCGGCCATCTATCTGCACGCCATGGCCGCTGAGCTGGCCGACCGCCTGGCCGATCGGGGTGAGCCGGTGCCGGACCTGGCGTTTGCCGGGGGCTTTTCCGCTGAAGACCACGTTTTCAAGTGTCTGGCCCTGGGGTCTCCCTACGTCAAGGCGGTGTGCATGGGTCGCGCCTTGATGATACCGGGCATGGTCGGAAAAAATATCCAGAAATGGCTCAAGGGAGAAGATGGAGGACTGCCCAAAACCGTCTCGAAGTTCGGCTCCACCAAGGAAGAGATTTTCGTGGCCTACGAGGAGTTGAAGGCCCGCTTCGGTAAAGAGACGGACTCTCTGCCCCTGGGCGCCGTCGGTATCTACAGCGCAACGGAAAAAATCAGGGTCGGACTGCAACAGCTCATGGCCGGGGCGCGCAAATGGGCCGTCCCGTTCATCTCCCGGGACAACCTAATCTCCTTGACCGAGGAATGCACAAAAGTCACCGGTATTCCCTACGTCATGGACGCCTACCGGGAGGTGGCCTTGGACATCATCGATGGAAAAATCCCCGAATAATGACGGGATATTGACGACTGTTTCCAAAAGGAGAGCGGAAACGGAAAAGCGGGGGTCAGAAAGTTGTTGAACAGCAATTCCTACAAGTCATACTGTACGGAAGGTTCTTGACTTTTTCATTTAACTATAGCGACGAAAGCCTATTTTATATTACCTTCTTCTCTATGGTTATAATGTTCTTCTGGCTGTAAAAGGTTGTTAAATTCATACCTTTTTCCTAGAGCAGTCAACAGTACGCCATCCTCATGTCACTGCATGGGGATGGCCCTTTTATAACAAGAAGTCAATTCCTCTTGCCGCTCAACTGTTAGTGAAAACCTTAACTTTTTTAATTTATAGGACTTATACCACTAATTTAAGGATATTTGGTATTGCTTGATATATCAAATTCTAATCAGGAAGACCAATTCTTGCAAGATATTGGGAAAATCTTTGTGAAACATCCTCTCTAAAAAGAGGAGCCAAACGACAAACAAAATGCTCTTTTCGTAGACTTCTTAGATAATTGCCATTAACAGAGAAATAATGTTTGAAGTCAATAACAGAATCAGGAATCAAATTTGAGTCTGTTTCCGAAACAGTGATAAAATGATATCTCGGGATTTCATTATTTCTAATATGTTTTTTTGTTGTTTTTGAATCTATAACCCACATTTCCATATTAAGACTAGAAAGGTGCTCTCCTTTGAAAACATGATCCAAATTATATAAAGGAGCAACAAGAACAGAAAATAACCATTTGTCATGCTTAATACTTGGATTTCTTGACCATCGCACTTTATATTCTTGTTTTAGGTCACAATCTTGTGTAAGTACAATTACTAATGGGAAGACAATTTTTGATACTTCAAATATTCCAGAATCCTCGACTGCATACTCGATCATTTCGACATTACTAAAAATGTCACCTTGGCATACTCTTACTTCTTTACTAACCCTTACTTTTCTAGCCAAAGAAAATCTTACCTCGTATGATAATTCTTTTGGGTTTTCCGATTTCGTATTCCTTATCATCTAAAAAAGGATAATCACCTACATTGCTAGGTTCAGTAGATGTTGATTTCTTTTTTGATACTTCTATCCGAGAATCTTCTCCAGAAGTTGTTTCTTGTGCAAGTGTATATTCTAAGGAACTGACTTCTTCTGTTGAAGTCCCTTCTCTAAAGTACACTGAGTTGTTATTATTATTCTTCTTCATTCATAATTTCTCGCAAGTCACTAGTAATGCTTTGTTCAAATAATCTTTGTATATAATCATGCGAATTTTCTAAATGATTTTTAATCTGTTGAAAATCAAGAAGCTCTTGAATATATGCATCAATGTCTAAAACAAATAAAGGTCGAGTAATTTTTGCCGGGAAATCGGGGTTAGGTACTCCAAATTGGAATTTAACTTGAATTTCATTATCATGTTTATACTCTACGACATGAAATATACGAGTAATAGAACTTCTTTCATCATGAAACCTGTTAAATAGGCATAATAGTTTTTTATCAATATATTTCTCCCAATTGAAAGGATCACAATCTTTCATTTTTATATTATTTATATATCGCAATCCTAATCTTTTTCCTCTAAGTTCAATATCTTCCTTGAATAGTAAGTCTAGTATTCCTAGAAAATCCTCTTTAAGTTCTTCAAAGTTCGAATATCGAGAATATGATATAAAAAACTTTTCCATATCAATTGTAAGTCTCTTTTCCCTATTACGTCCATAATAGTTCCATTGCATAAAATGTTCTTGTTGCTGTTTGACTCCTTTTGGAGAAACCTGGAACTCTTGTGCTATCATATTTGCTGGCTCACTAATAGAAAAGCGTTCCAGAACTTTATTAGATATGTTTGTAGGCATATTTTTTTGTAGATTCTTGAAATGAGCAGAGAAATCAATGCGAACAATGACTTCTTTTAAATAAGTTTTCTTGTATTGAATTTCTTTGTACATTTTTTATATTTGTTATGTATTGTTTTTTATCTTTTCTCTATGTTTCAAAAGTTTATGATTATTTCTTTTGGCTTAAAATATATATCAAATGCAGGGATTAAAAGCAAATCAAAATATATTTATAAGAATATCTAGGAACCTTTCAATTCATCATTACTTTACACACTATATTACCTGGCTGAATTCTTTTTCTCGTTGGAGCCATAGTTCTTGTTAGTAAAAATTGATACCGACCCTCCAAGTCCCACATCATTCATCGCATTAATGATATCCAAGCCCAGCGTATACCGCAGGGCATCGTTTTGCGATGTTCGGTCCGGTTTCTGTACATTTGAATCGGAGTCTTCTCTCATTCTGTTGCCCCTCACGGCGTGTATATCTCCCATCGGCCGAAGGGCCCGTATATGCCTTCTATATCCTTAAGGAACCTGACGCCACTCTTCACCCCGGCCCATTTCCCCTCACTCCCCGGCGCCAGGGGAAGCTCGACGGAACATGAGAAAACAACCCGGCTGTGGGTGACGCGAAAGACGTCCCCGCCCGTGAGCGGCTTCGTCAGGCGAAGGGAAGTAGTGTATGCCTCACCCCCCTCCCAGGGATGGAAACAGCGGCCGGAGAGACACCGCCGCCGATAATCGACGAAGACCGTCTGTCCGTCGGTTATCGCGCCCCCCGGAATGCGCACGAGGTGTCCCCCCCTGCGATCCAGGTAGTAGTCGACATCCTGTGCATACGCCACGCCGCCCCCCGCCGTATCGTGTACCGATACCGTGCAGTCGGTCATAAAGTCCGCGGCGTGGAAAATAGGCGTCCATGCGGTGCCTGAAAGGGTCACCTCCTCGTCGGCGACATCCTCGGTTCCGGATTCGGTCACGGTCACGGCCCCTCCGCCCATCACCAGCCTCCAGAGGGCGATATCTCCCACTTCCGCCCAGATGAAATCGATATCCACCGACACATCCTTCACCAGTATCCGGTCGATGCCGAAGGGGCGGTCGGTTGTGTCGATATGGGGCATCTCCACACCGTTTACCCGAATGACCTCCTCATGGATAATGCCGAGATCGACCCATCCCTCGTCGGTGAACACCTCAATAACGCCCACCGCCGATCTGTCCAGTTTGTCGCTTCCCATCTCTCTTTCCGTTGTCGCGGTGTTAAAACCATGTCGGTCGGATCTACCGCGGTAGAAATCGTATCGAAAGGGTATACATCAGCTCCACGATCCGATCATCCGTCGCCCGCTCCTCCCTCGCGATCTCGACCGTATCATAGACAAGAAAGCTCTCGGTCACAAAGCTTTGTCGGTGAAACAGCGTGCGAAACCGATCGACGACCTCACGGCGAAGCTCCCTCTTCTCGGGCAGCGAGAAAAGACTCACAAGATAGCGCTCCCGCCAGTCGTCCACGGTCCCGCCCACCCTCTGGGGCTGATCGGCTGAATCGAGCCGTATCATCACGTATCCGGGCTTGGAATCCGATATCAGGGGGCACTCTTTCGTCCTCCACGAGAGATATACCCGCGGATCCATTTCGTCCGCGCCCAGAAGAGTCGCCAGGGCGTCGTCCCCGGTCAGCGTCTCGTACAGCAGCCGTTCAATTTCCGTCTCAAATGTCTGTGCCATGTCGCCCGCTTAAAAAACCGGTGCAGGTGTGATATCACTCCACCGCCTCGGCTGTCTTTTCCAGTTGAAACTCGAGATGCGTCTCTCGGTCCAAAAGCCGCGTCACCAGGTGCCATGATCCCTCGAGGGCCGTCCTGTCTCCGGGGAGGATATCCGCATCGGACCCGGCAAAACACAACCGGCATCCCTCAACGCCGATGCCCGTATGATCCCGCATGTGGGTGGAACCGACGGGTTGGGTGTGTACCACAACACCCGTAGACGCGGCCCCCCATTCCCCCAGGGCGTCCCGGCGCTGGAAATCCATCGATTCGCCCAGCGTCTCGATGATCCGCATCACTGTGGCCTTCATGCCGCCGGTCGGGATATCCGCCATATCTCTTATCTCTCTTTCGTTCCGGTTGTTCACGTCTCTGCCGCCCCCGGACCCGCCGCGCCCTAACCTTATTTACACTGAGCTTGGTGATGTGCGGGACCTACCGGCGGGTCCGGAGACACAGAGTTGAAACGTCCCTCATGCTCACCGTACCGACAGTATGACCCATAAGGAATAGCATCATGAAGAATATGAATCGACGGGCAGACTTTTCCCAAAAAAAAGCGGGGGACACATCCCCCGCAGCTATTGCGCAATTTATCCGGTATTGTGCATCAGAACGGCGTGAAGACCCAGTCCGTATCCGAAACCGCTGAATGACAGGCAATACACCCCGACTCGTTTTCCTCGGCCATGACCTTGAACGTATCCCCGGCCAAAAGCGTGCCGTCCTCGGCGGTGGAAACCGTCCCGTCGGCTTTATACTTGACCCAGTACCAGTCGTCCCTCATCGGATCGTAGCCCTCAATCTTGATCATGTTGGTGTACGCAGCCAATTCTCCTTCCGGTGTGTAGTTCTTCTTCATGATATGGGAACCGTAATCGAATACGTCGTTTCCGGCCTCGATGCTTTCCATGGCGACATCATTGACGAGGATGGTCACAAACGCTCCGTGGGGGGAATTGCCTTCCTGCATTTCGGCGGTACCGGGAAACAGCACGAATGAACCCTCGTCGTCGGTGTATTCCATAAATAACTTATCCGGGTCGACGGTCATCATCTCTTCGGCCGAAATGACAGGATGAAGGAGCAGCGCCGCTCCAAAAGCCAGGACAATGGCGACACTCACCATGATCCATTTCATGTTCACCCTCATGTGCGTACCTCCTTTCCTCAAAAAATAAAACGGGCCCACCGGGCCCGCCGCCACCGGCTTTTCGAGAGGAAAAGCCCGTATACATGCCCGACACAGGCATATCGTGCATAATAATTATAAATACTTTTTTGAAAAAAACCAGATTTTTGTTACAAATAGATGCTCACAGGAGGTAATTCCCGGCGACTATACTTCGACCGACGATCCGGGCCTGGCGTCACATTCGGCCATGATGTTCTCGGCGGTCACCGCACCGATGCCGAAGCGGCGCGCCCCCAGGCGATAGAGATCGACGAGCGTCTCGAGACTTCTCACGCCGCCGGAGGCCTTTATGGAGAGGTCATCGCCCACCACGGACTTGATGAGCGCGATGTTTTCCGGCGTGGCCCCGGTGGGGGTGTGTCCGGTGGCGGTCTTCACGAAATCCGCCCCCCCCCTCATGACGCACTCACAACCCCTCTTTATCTGATCGTCGGTCAGCCAGTGGACCTCCAAGATAACCTTGAGGGTCCTCTCCCCGGTGACGTCCTTCAGCGCCCTGATATCGTCCACCACGTAATCCGTGCGTCCGCTCTTGAGGGCGCTGACGTTGATAACCATATCCAGCTCCCGGCAGCCGTCATTGAGCGCCAGCTCGGCCTCCTTGACCTTCACCGGCGTCTTATTGTTGCCGAAGGGAAACCCGATCCCGGTGCCGATGAGGATATCCTCCTCGCCGGCAAGCAAGGAGTTCAGCTCCGCCACGAAGTAGGGGAGCACATGTGCGCCGATATATTGATATTTCTTCACCGATTCCGCAAACCACAACAGCTCCGCCTCGTCCACTTCCGGCCGCACGATGCTCGAATCGATCATTCCGGCGATGTCA
The DNA here is from genome assembly GCA_016931225.1 of Candidatus Zymogenaceae bacterium. Classification (NCBI taxonomy): domain Bacteria; class Deltaproteobacteria; order Candidatus Zymogeniales; family Candidatus Zymogenaceae; species Candidatus Zymogenaceae bacterium. The sequence goes on along the minus strand of JAFGFE010000027.1, from coordinate 19,261 downwards.
TTCCTGGTCAGTTTCATGGGTTCGTCCTTCGTCTGTCGTCCTGTGTGCTGTGGATCGCCGGGGCGTCAGGTATCCTGATAGAATCCGACCATGTGCTCGTATACCCTGTTGAAGTTCTCCTGGTAACGCTCGTAGAGACGGGAGTTCTTCTTATCCGGCTTGATGATCGTCGTATACCCGCAGCACTTCTGAGCGGCGTCTGCAATATTGTCGATAAATCCCAAACCGTAGGCCCCTAAAAGCCCCGCCCCCTTGAGGGTCGCCTCCGGCTCGTCGGCGATATAGAGCGGCAGTTTCAACACATCCGCCTTTATCTGGTTGAGTAAATAGTTCCGGGTGCCGCCCCCCACACAGTAGACCTTGTCTATGTCCACTTGCCGATTCCGAAAATGCATAAGATTCATACCCATCGCCAGGGCGACACCCTCCATCACCGCCCGGGCGAAATGATGCGCCTTGTGATTGATGGTGATTCCGAAGAATCCGCCCCGGGCGGCGGTATTGTCCGGTCGCCGTTCCCCGAGCATGTAGGGATAAAAAATCAGACCGTCGCTGCCGGGAGGCGCCTGCTCGGCCATTGAGATCAATGTCTCATAGGACAAATCCTTCTTTCTCGCCGAACTCATCAGGTCCAAACACCACTTGACCGACAGCCCGCCGCAATCGAGCATCACAAAGGGCACCCAGCCACCTGTGACGTAGCGGAGGTTCTGCATGGTGGGGTGGACGATCGGCTCGTCCTTATGGACGACAAACAGGGTGACCGTGCCGGTGATATCCACGGCGGCGTCGGTCCCGACCATCCCCATGCCAAGGAGCGACACCAGAAAGTCGCCGCCGCCGGCCATTACCGGGGTCCCTGCGGCCAATCCCGTCGTCGACGCGGCGCTTTTTGTCACCTCGCCGATAACCTCGTGGGACTTGTGTACCGGGGCGAATTTACTCAGATCGACGCCCAGCTTCTCCGCCATGCTTTGGGAATAGGTATCCTTCCCCGCGTCCCAGAGGTATGTGCCGGACGCCTCGCTGGGATCGGTGGCGGCCACGTCGGTGAGCATATAATTGATAAAATCCTTGGGCACCAGAAACCACCGGCTTTTATCATAGATCTTGGCCTGGTGACGCTTGAGCCACATAACCTTGATGCCGGTCCACCCCGCTGTGGGGGGATTGCCGGTCAAAGACGAGAGCACCGTCTGTTCGTAGGTACTCCTGAGATGGTCGACCTGATCCTGACAGCGCTTGTCGCTCCAGATATGCGTCCACTCCGTAGTCACGGTGCCGGACTCATCCAGCCCCACCGGGCCGTGCATCTGGCCGCAGGAAATAACACCGGCGACCTGCTTCGGATCGATACCGCTCCTCTTCAAGACCCCCTTGATAACCCCGCATACCTTCAGCCACCAGGCATCGGGCTTCTGCTGGGCCCATCCGGGATTCGGGCTGTGAACTTCCTGGGGGAGCTGCTCGATGCCGATGATATGCGCATCAACGGAAAGGAGCGCCGCCCGGACGCTCTGGGTCCCCAGGTCTACGGCGAGTATGTATTGGTCACTCATGCCGGGAGCGTGTCCTTTGTTTTTTTATATCCTCTCGAGCAGTATCTGGCGCATCTGGTCGGCCGTGAGCGGTGCCGGGTTGTTCTTGTTGTCCGCTTTTTTGACGATTGCGTCCACATCCTTTTCGGTCATGCCGTATGTCCCCAGCCGGGGGATGTCGAGCCTGTCCGTAATATCATGTACGCCGTCGACCAGCCGTCGGGCGCCGCCGATTACATCCAGCGCGTCGCGGTCACGTCCGTCCGAAAAGAGCATACCGATGCGGGCGATTTTATTCAGGACGGTGTACGATTCGGGATCATCGCCCGCCTCAATGAGTTCCGCCACGGTCAGGCGCAGGGCGGGGCCCATGAGGTTTGCGCACACCACGCCGTGGGGAATCGGAAAGCGACCGCCGACGGGGGCGGCGAGCCCGTGGACGACGCCCAAACCGGCGTTCGCCAGGGTGACGCCGGAGAGAAATGCGGCATACGCCATGCTCCCCCGCACGGCCACATTCCCTTTCCCCTCCGTCGCCGAGGAGACGAGAGCATCCGTGATGTACCGAAGCCCGTTCTCGGAAAGAGCGTCGGTCATCGGATTCGCCTTCGTGGACACGTACGCCTCAAGAAGCTGGGTAAACGCATCCATACCGCAGGCGGCGGTAATATTGTGGGGACAATCGACGGCAAGCTCCGGATCGATAATCGCCGCATCGGGGATGTACTTGTCATGCCTAAGGGATTTTTTAAAGCCGGCATCCCCCACCCGGCTTAAAACCGCGTTTTTCGTGGCCTCGCTGCCGGTCCCGGCGGTGGTGGGACACGCCAGAAAGGGGAGCTTCTTCCCATCCGGGGATTTCGTCCCCACACCCTCCAGGTAATCGAGGACGGAACCCTCGGCCGGCATCATGGCGCTGACCGCCTTGCCGAAGTCAATGACGCTGCCGCCGCCTATGGAGATGACGAGATCCACCCCTTTCCCACGGTACTCGCTTACCACCTCGTCCACACCCTCCGGGGAGGGCTCGCCCGTGACCGTCGTGTGGGATACGGTTATATTCGCATCTTTCAGTCGAGAGACGATGACCTCAAGGTTGCCCGTGCGGGCCAGAGAGCTGCCGCCGGTTACCAGAAGCGCCGATGTCCCATACCGGGATGCGGTGGCTCCGATGTTTTTGATGACACCGGCGCCGAAATAGACGGCGGGGATGGACGCACATTGAAATCGATCGATGTTGGGTAGATTCATTTGCTGACTATTCACATGTAAAAAAGAGCGTCCTTAAAATAACCGCTACGGTGCAAACCGGCGTGTGTCGTGGTATCGTGAGCGGAGGAATGATCCGCGTCTGACAGGTACATGCTATCTAATAGATATATCCGCCCGGACTGGACGACATGCCCTCTCCGGTACCGTAGGGCCCGGTTCTCCCCTCGTTATACACGGCTGACCATTCCCCCGCACCCTCTTTGGAATATATCTTGACGTAAAACACTCCACCGCCGATAAGCTGGATGATCTCACCGTTATCCAGATCGAAGTCTCCAAGCTCGGACTTGCCGTCCTCGCCCAGGATCGTCACCCAAAAATCAACCCCGCCCGCGGGATACGTGAAGGTGACCTCAACGTAATCGATGTGGGCGTTGATGATGAATGTCTTGAAATCGCCGCTCCCATTCAGGAATCCGGTCTCGTGGACGCTTCCCGGCGGGAGCCCTGCGATCTCGGGTACCGTGTGCTCCATCCTGCCCGGAATCTTCGGAGGGAACTTGGGACCGATACGCGGCTCCGTGGGCAGAGTCTCCGGAGGCGGCGTGATCCGTGCCATTCGATCCAGGTCCTCGCCGCCGAAGTAGAACGCCCGATACGATCCGGATCCGCTCCGGGAATAGATGGTAATGAGATATACGCCCTTTTCATCCAGGTTGATGATCTTGCTTTCGGATAAATCGAAGTCCCCCAAGAGGGTCTTACCGTGATCGCCGGCGATTTTTACCCAAAACTCCGTACCCACATCAGGCGTCTCAAAGAGGATGCTCATATTATCGAGCTCGGCCTCAAATATCACCTCTTTTGTGTCCCACACCCCCGAAAGGATCCCCTGGGCAAGGATGCTCTCTTCGGGAACCGGGGCGCCCTGGGGATTGAAAGTGGCGCTGAAACGCCCCCCGCCCTCGGTGGTGTACACGGTCACGTAAAAATTATCGCCGCCGAAAAGCTGAATGAGTTCCCCCCGTTCCAGGTCGTAGTCTCCCAGGATGGTGATCTTGTCCTTCCCCACCACCCTGACATGGAACGATGCGCCGCCCCGGGGATAGTCAAACGCCACCTCCACATAGTTGGAGACGGCGGGAATCCGAAACGTATATTCATCCCCGGGACCGCTGATGGTGCCGTGGATGGTGATTTCATCCCCCCCGGGAACGGTCTCATCCCCGGAGCCGGTGGCGGGTGTTGTCTCGACGTCGTAGAAAAGGGTCCAACCGCCCGATCCTGACCGGGAAAAGACCGAGAGGGTATACCGTCCGGGGCCGGTCAGCGTGATGATATCCCCCCTGTTCAGGGTATACTCGGTCGCAAGACCATACGAGTCGACAACACTCAGTCCGTACCCGGCACCAGGACCCAGGTATTCGAAGGTGAGCTGCAGGTTTTCTCCGGGATTGTCTACGGTGAAGGTGTCGACATCGCCGGTTTGATCGAGGAATCCTCCCTCGCGAATCCGCTCCCCGAAGGCTGGCGAGGACACGGCCCATACCGCAACAAAAAGTGTCGCCGCGATCACCAGCGCACACCTTTCGAACCGATTTTTCATCCTACATTCCCGACTGTATTATTCTTCTCTCTGTCCTTCATCAAGTATAAAAGGAAGCGCATGTGATGTCAAAAGCTTTTTCAGAATGTGAAAAACGTTACACTGGAACGGGGGCGTCATCTCAAGAGCACCCCCGTTTTTTTCCAAAAAAAAGGCCCGGATGGGGATCCGGGCAAAACCATAAGGGTAAGTATGGAGGGTTATGATGTGGGCTGAGTGAATGGCATTTTTTTGTTCACGACTTTTTTCCGTCCGGTCCTCTGTTGTTGCTTTCCGTCGCGCCCGGTTGATTCCGGTGCCTTCCCCTGCTGTTTCCGTGGACCTTTCGATCGCGACTCGTATTTTCCTGTTATCTGAATCATTCGATATATACTCTCTTATGTTGAGTATAAGATATCACATATCATGACGGCCACTGTAACCCGCATCACAAAAACTCAATAAATACAGATACTTATGTGACATACATCACACAATTGACGATTTTTTTACGGGTATGTTTCAACCGATCCCATTGCGGCCTTCAGCAGCGTTTTTTCTAAAAAATACTACTCCGTGATATGGTATAGTTGTTTTCTCCCTTCAAAAAGAATCATGGTGAATATCGATGAAACATATCGCCACTCCGATCTTTATTGTCGCCCTGGCCGCGGCCGCACTGCTGTTTTTCTCGAACGCCGCCTGTGGCGCCGAAACTGAATATGTCGACAACGGTGTGAGATACAGCCGCTATATCAACACCCGGTACGGCTTTTCCATTCCCTATCCGTCCGAGCTCCTCATTCCCCAGCCGCCCCCCTCCAACAACGACGGGCGGGAGTTCCTCTCCCACGACAAGCAGTCTCAGATGAGCGCCTGGGGAACATTCAACATCATGGAGGAGACCCTGGCCGGGCGCATGGCGTCGGAAAAGAGTGATCCCGACCGCACCGTCACCTATGAGGCGACACAAAACGACTGGTTTGTGATTTCCGGATACATCGACGGCAGGATATTCTACATACGCACGTATCTGGTTGATGACATCTTCTATACCTTCTATATCGTCTACGACGAAACGCTGTCCGATATCTTCAACCCCATCACCGCCCACATCAGCGGGGAGTTCAGAGTTCCGGGCGCAATGGAATAGCGATGGAGACGATCACCATCACGGAAGCCCATCCCGACGACGCAAAAGAGATCCTGGCGGTCCAGAAACGGGCCTTCGCTCCCCAGGGGGAGCTCTACGGCGATCCTGCGCTTCCGCCGCTGACAGAGACCGAGGAGACAATACGGGAGAGCTTTGAAGCGTACACAGTTCTGAAGGCGGTGAAAAACGGCGTTATCGTGGGGGCGGTCCGGGGAAGGATGAAAGGGGAAAGATGCCTGATCGGGCGGCTCTCTGTTTTGCCTGAGCTCCAGAACCGCGGCATCGGGAGGATGTTGATGAGGGAAATTGAGTCACGCTTCCCCGAGGCCCGCTCCTTCGACCTCTTCACCGGCCACAAGAGCGAAAAAAGCATCGGCCTCTACAAAAAGCTGGGGTATGAGATTTTTCGAACCAAGAAGGAGTCGGACACACTGACGCTGGTGTTTATGAGGAAGGGGAATGAAAAAAACAACAATACATCACCCGCCTCCCCGTGATCCCGTCATATCCAAAAGGAGTATGGACCGGCGGCCCCGAGAGGCGGGCGGTTTTTGTGTAAAAAACATGTTTGTATCGGGACATCTCACTCGTCCACACCGGTGAGCCGGGACCTTCCGAAAGAAATCCCCCCGCCCCTGTTGAGTCCCGCCCGGATGACATCCCGCATGCGGATGAGGGCGGCCAGCGTCTTCTCCTGATCGACGCTCAGCTCACCCACGCTGAAGCTCTCGGCCTTGAGGCTTGCGATCTGTTCCTCAACGGCGTCGAGCTGTTCTTTCGTGAATCCCATGTCATCCCCCCCGCCTGTCCCGTGCATCGAAGTCTTCTTGTCGTGTTCCCTTCGCCGCCGTCTCCGTTTCCGTCCCCTTCATCGTCTCCTGATCCGTCTCCCTCACTGCCTGTCCCGTCGCTCCCCTTCCCGTCTCCTCCGCCGTCACCCCACCGGCCTTTTTCGCCGTCTTGTTCATCGCCTGCTTTTTCTGTGGCCTCTCGGCGCGCCTCTTCGCCGTCTTCCTCTTCGGGCCGGGCGCATCGGCCCTCCGTAAAAATCCGCTCATCAATACACCTCCAGCCGATACAATTCGCCGCCGCTCTCGCCTCTAAGCCACATCCGGCGCTGGCGGCGAAAGTCCATCACCCTCGACTCCCCGGCAAGAAGCCGCCCGTGGACGTGCTCGCCGTCGAACGAATATTCGATATGCCCCGCGGCGTCGTCGTTGATGATCAGTATGGAGAACGACGAAAACCCAAAGGACTGGGCCGTAAAGGACCCGGTCAGCGCGGTACCGGATTGGTCTTCGAAATACCGATTGGTGGAAAGCTGAATATCGCTGATAATCGCCATGCTCCTGTTCCTTCAAGCGATGCATCCCGGGGGAGCCACTCCCCCGGGACACGAATTATAAATTAACTGGCGGCCTGGTTGCAGCCGTACCAGTAACGCCACTGGACCACGCCCACACCGAAACGGCGCTTGACCTTCGCAAACCAGGTGTCGGTCTTCTCGTCCCGGTAGACGGTGATCTTGGGAGGCATCCTGTCGTAAAAGCGGATGCCGCGCTTGGCCACGCCCATGAACCAGGCGTCGGTATCCTCGAGATACCGCCAGTAGACCGGCACAAACAGGTTTCCGATGACGTTCTTGTTGCCGTAGTTGTCGATCTCGTAGTCGCTCTTGAGGATCTGATCCAGCACGAAGCGATTGTTCGGATTGGTGACGATCACGTTCGGCTCGATCCTGATGTTGTCGCCCCGCTCGTTTTTTGCGTTGGCGACGCTCATGGCCGTATAAACCGTCTGGATGTTCGAGTAATCAAGGTTGAGCGACTCCGTGAGATTCCCCAGCACGCTGGATGCGTCGAGCTTGAAGGGGTGGCCCGAGCCCGAGGGCGCAAAAAACGGCTTCCCGTCGTAGATGTGGGCGGGATGCGGATCGTCCTCGCCGGTGAAGCTCCCGTCGAACGCTGGTTTATCCCCCGCGGTGAGGGTTCCCGCGTTGAAGAGCCGGGCCACGGCCTCCTCCTCGGTGATGCGCACCCCCTCGCCCCAGCCCCGGGCGAACTCCATCAGGTCGCCGCTGATCTTCCCGCCCATCAGGTCCGAGAGCATATCGTCGGTGACGGCGATCTGGTCCTTGTATGTCTTGAACTTGATGTACCAGGTCCAGCCCTCCAGCGGCTCGGTCAGGGGGATTTCCTGGCCGTCCGGTACCTCTTTGAGCTTCGAGACGCCGATGACCTCCGTCCCCTTGATTCCGTCGCCGGAATCCATCGGGATGACCTCGATGATCTTGTCGTACACGGTCTCCTCGGCGTCGTACGCCTCGAAGTACCACTCGTACAGATCCTGGGCCAGAGCCCGGGGAAAGTTACTGCCTACCATTATTCCCATGTCGTTCCTCCTTAGGCCACGCCGTAGTCGATGGTGCCGGCCGCACCCACATCGGTGAAGGGGCCCTTGAACATCACATACGCCAAATCCATGTCCTCGTCCACCTCAACGATCCATGCGTTCTGATAGGTGTCCGCGTCGAAATCGATGGATTGTCCGCCGTCGATGTCACAGCACTGAAAACACGCGGCCTGGGTGACGCCCGACGCCGGATACACGAAGACCGTGCCGGGGAGTGCCAGGACCACCTGGACGGTATCGCCGCCGTCCGCCGCCGGTGCGGTCTCGACGCTCTCCAGGGCCGCCCCCACCACCGCGTCCGTGGCCGCGGACCACTTCTTGACGTATCCGGAGCCGGTCGCTCCGCCGACGGCGTCCAGCACCACAATATCTCCGTCATCGATGGCGCCAGTATCGGCCACCTTCGCCGTAATCACCACCCTGGGGCCGTATGAATAGCCGTATTTCATATAGGGTGCCATATAAATCTCCTTCTTTCAGTCAATCATGTGTCTTGTGAAAAAATCGAGAGCTTCCGTATCCTGGGACGCCGCCACAGGTCCGCCAGGGGAACGCCTTTCCCCAGGCGATCGCTTCTCGAGCGGGAGAGCTCCCGGGCAAACTCGGGGCTCACCCCCAGCTCCGCCGCCAGCCTCTCCACATCCGCCGACGGGATCATTCGATCCGACGCTGGGTTCGTCTCGGCGCCTACGTCCTTTTTTGCATACGGATTTTCGAAGAGATAGGGCTTTCGGTCGAACAGGTCCGACACGGCCTGGGCCGCGCCGGTCACCTCCCGGGTGACCGGATCCACCGCAATGCCGCCGGTGTCCGCCAGGGCGAAGGCATCACCGATCACATCATCGGCCATGCCGGCGTTTTGGGCCTCCGCCTGAAACGCGGCGAATATCAGGGCTTCCCGGGCGGTGTTCACGCCCTCCACCGCCGCCCGGATGACCGTCTCCATCGATTGCGTGTTATCCAATCCCAGGGCCGCGGAAATCTCCCGCACGGCCTCGGTCAGTTTCGTCTTCAGGCCGTCGATCTCTTCTTTAAGCTTCAGGTTTTCCAGGCGTCTGGCCTTGTTCTCCTCGCGAAGCTCCCGCACGTACTCCTCGGAAAATTGTCGCTGTCCGGTGTCATCCCCGGGAACGGGTGCGGTCGTCTCTCCGGCCGGGGAGGCGGGAATCGTCTCGTTTCCCGCAATCGATCCGGAAGCGCCCATGACATATGTGTCATCCATATCGTCGCTCCTTATGTAAGAATAATCACCGCTCAATTGTATGAAGCAACCGATGGAAATATAAAATTTATGAACGGGGCTGGACAACGGCCCGATTCGCCGGTAAGATGGGAAACATGTTTCATGGAGGACGTCTATGAATGTGGCCGATGCAATACGGACAAGAAGGACCATACGGCGGTTTCAGAGAATGCCGGTGGAGAAGAGCCTCCTCGTCACTCTCGTGGACCTGGCAAGATTGGGGCCGGCGGCGGCGAACCTCCAGCCCCTCGAATATATCATCGTGGATGAAGACGGACCGGTGGACGAGTGTTTTTCCCTCATCCGGTTGGCGGCTCTTCTTTCGGACGAAGAAAGGCCGACGTTCGACGAGCGTCCGTCGGCATACATCGTGATCCTGGTGAACACACGCATCATGAAGAGCGGTTATCAGTGGGACGTAGGAGCGGCGGGGGAGAATATCATGCTTGAGGCGACCGCCCGGGGGCTGGGGAGCTGTTTTGTGGTCAACGTGGACCGCGAGGGCATGACGAAGCTTCTCTCAATCCCAAAGGGGTACGCCGTCGACGCGGTCATCGCCCTGGGGCACCCGGCGGAACGGGCCGTGGCCATTGATACCGAGGGCGAAGACACGCGATACTACCGGGAGCCGGACGGCACCCACATGGTCCCCAAGCGGAAGCTTTCGGATGTCATGCACACGAATCGGTTCTGAAAACCATCATCGCAGACAAAAAGCGGCGGCACACGCGCCGCCCCTCACCGGGGACTTTTATCCGGTTATATAACGGATCGGTTGGGCGCGGCACCGCTCGTCAGGAAGACATGAGGCGATAGTGATATATATAAATGACACGGAAACAAGGCGAAGCGCCGACATATTTCAATCATTCTTCGAACCGGGAGAGACTCCGCCTTTCCGATTTTTTTCCGTATTGGATGACTCCTTTTTCTTTTTCCTGTCCCTTCTCCATTTCACGTTCTGCTGGTGAATCCTGAAAAGCCGCATCTTCCAGCCGGAAAGCCCCCGAATCCTGCACTCGCTCTGCCAGAGCCTCGCTGACTCTTCATCATCAACCATGCCCTGTCGGTCGTATTGATCGACGAGCCAGGCGTACTCCCCCTCCGCCCGACGCCATGCCGCGCGATTTCCCTCGCTCCCTTCCGGGTCCCTGTTTTTCAACGCCCGGCGGTGGCTGTCCAGCACCGGGAACTCCCGGCTCGACGGCTCAAGGTGTGAAAAATCACAGCGAAAGCATCCATCCACACGGATGTCTTCAAGTCCCACCATATCGACAATACGCCCCCGTTCCCGATGCATCGCCGCCACGGTTTCCGTCTCTTCAATACGCCGCTTTACCCACCGCTCCCGCTCATCACCTTCTCTTTCATCGGACGTCCCGCCTTCCTGAATGTCCATGCCTCGGGACACGACATTGCAGATATCATCCATGCTCTCCTCCCAGCGGCTCCCGAAGAGAGTCACGTCCCGTTCGCACCGGGCGCCGGTAAAATCCAACACGGAAAAGGGGGTGTCTACTATCCGAACGGGCCCGCTTGCCTGTGCCCCATCGAGGGACAAGACATTTCCCACCGCATTGCCGACCGACAGCACACCTTTAAAAACCGCGTCCTTCATCTCTACGACCAGGCAGAAACAGGAGCGATCGAAGAGCGCGTCCTTCCCGAACACCGATGCGGGAGCATACAACATTTGTGCGAAGTGGGAGCCGACCATTCGAGCTTCGTCGAAAAATCGGGTTTCGGTAAAGAATGCGTTTTCAAAAAAGACGGCGTCTTCAAACGACGCCCTCCCTTGAAACTCGACTGCTACAAATTGGGCCGTACCGTGAAACGTCGCGCGGTCGAATGTCGTATCTTTTATAAAACGGGCTCCCTTGAACACCGCGGTGTCAAAGAAGACGGCGCCCGTGAAATCGGCGACGTCATGAAATCCGGTCCCCTCGAAAAAAATCAGGTTGGAGAACTCCGCCCCCGTGACACTCACGCTCCCCTGAAACTGCGTGCCCGTACAATTGACCGCGCTCAGAAAATGATTGGGCGCGGCATCCGTCTTGGGATTAAATGAGGCGTCCAGGGCCATGTCTCCGTGGGTGGGGTCGAGGATCAACCCCTGGAGCGCCGTTACATGAATGATGGACTCCTTGATGACGATCGGAACGCAGACGGTGAGAGATTCCCCCTCGATCCTGATGGAATCGCGTTCCCCCATCCCCGTATCCGCCATGACCCGGGAAAAGCCCTCGGTGGTAAGCCCCGTCACGAAGGCCTTCCGAATGGTCTCCCCGTTGAGAATCCTTCGCTCTGTTTCGCCGATCTCCAGATACTCATACCGCATGCCCGGATAGCGGGTGTATTCAACCCATCGATTTAAGCCGTCTTCGACGAGAGAGATTCCGCTTTTGTAAAGTGGTGTCCGCTTGATAGCCACCGTGTCGCACAACCCATCAATACCGTATGAAAGATATCTCCCTTTGATTGTATCGACCAACACAGAAAAACACAAGGAGAATGGGAGGAGAAAAGACCGTGAGCGCCCCGCGAAGGACGGCGATATCGTGTGATTTTCCCCTCGGTGTACAACTCATCAACCGCCTTTCATTACAACCCTTGACATCTCAAACGACGACATGTATCATTAACTGCCTGGTGTATCAATATGTGTACATATCGTCATGAGAGGGGAGGCCGATGGAGAAGATTTGGCTCATCTGGTTCGCTCTCGCCATACTGTGTGTTATCGGCGAGATATTCACCACGGGATTCTTTCTTTTATGGTTCGGAGTCGGCGCCGCGGTCACCGGAGTTCTTGCCCTCCTGGGTGTGGGTCCCATAGTGCAGGTTACGGTGTTCGTGGTGCTTTCGGGTATACTCTTCGCCTCAACCCGAAAACTCGCCGACCGGATCACCGGATCCCAGCCGCCGGGAATCGGCGCGGATCGGTTCGTCAATAAGTCGGGGGTGGTCATTGTCGAGATCGACCCAAAGAAGAACACCGGCAGGGTGCGCGTCGATTATGACGAGTGGCGGGCGGAAAGCGAATCCGGCGAGGTCATCCCCGAGGGGACGCCCATCTTCGTGACCGGGATAGAGGGAACACACCTGATCGTACAAAAAAAAGAGGAGAAATAATATCATGGGTGGAGTCATTGCGCTTCTGGTCTTTTTGTTTATTCTTGTCTTTATCATCATGGCCACCGGCATACGGATCGTCCGGCCCTGGGAAAAGGGGCTGATAGAGCGGCTGGGAAGATACACGCGCACCGTCGACAGCGGCCTGACAATCGTCATCCCGTTCCTGGAGACCATGAGAAAAATCGACATGCGGGAACAGGTGGTGGACGTCCCCCCCCAGGACGTGATCACGAAGGACAACGTGGTGGTGGAGGTGGACGCCGTGGTCTACTACGAGGTGACCGATCCGGTCAAGGTGGCCTACAATGTGACCAACTTCTATACCGCCGCCACGAAGCTTGCCCAGACAAACCTGAGGAACCTCGTGGGCGACCTGGCCCTGGATCAATCCCTAACGTCCCGGGAACTGATCAACTCGAAGCTGCGGGAGATTCTCGACGAGGCCACCGACAAGTGGGGGACAAAGGTCACCCGGGTGGAGCTCCAGCGCATCGAGCCGCCGGCGGACGTGACCGACGCCATGCACCGCCAGATGAAGGCGGAGCGGGATCGGCGGGCGACGATCCTGGAGGCAGAGGGAACCAAGCAGGCGGCCATCCTGAAGGCCGAGGGGCAGGCGGAAGCCATCTGCAAGGTGGCGGACGCGGAAAAGTACCAGAAGATCGCCATCGCCCAGGGGGAGGCGGAAGCCATCGAAACGGTATACGGGGCCATCCACAACGGCAACCCCACCAACGACCTCATCGCCATCAGGTACCTGGAGACCCTGGGCACCATCGCAAACGGCCAGGCGACGAAGATATTCCTCCCCATCGAGGCATCGGGGGTGCTGGGCAGTATCGGCGGCATCGGCGAGCTGTTCAAGGACAAAGAGGCGAAATAGCCGGACATCGCCGCGAGGATTTCGCTTGGAACCCGGGCGCACATCCCGCAGAGGATGCGACCCGTCGGGATCGGATCGATATCATGTAAGAAAACAGGCCGGAGAGGGCATCCTCTCCGGCCTGTGTATTTTTATTTCTTCTGGATAACTCTGGATGTTGGGAATCGGCCCGACGACACCGGGTCCTTTTCTACCTGGAGTTCAGCGTCCCGTTTTTATCCATGGAATAGACCAACTCCTCACCCCCGACCCGGGTGCGGGCGAACGCCTCGAAATGATCCCCGGTCACCACCACCTCGTACTGAAACCAGGTGTTTCCCGGAAGGGATACCATCAAATCGTCCCAGCCCGCGGCGGCCGATGGATTCCACGGCACCCGTTCTGTCGGCATCTCAGCCGGGTTCGGGCCGCAGGGAATATATATGCCGTTGAGCTGGTGGTAATTTTTCTCGGCGTTGACGACGGCGCTCAGATTCAGGCGCATCTCGGTAACCGCCTCTGTCTTCGAGGGCCATCCGGTATCCTCAACCGGCGCCCATTCTACAACCTCTTTTTCCCTCAGAAAGAAGAAATATAAAACCGCTCCCACGATGACGACGGCGACGACGAAGCGCCAGCCCCCTCCCCGTACCTGACCATCAGCAGCAGATATCATGTCATCCCCCTATTAATCTTGCATGTTCTTTTAAAATACAGCGATCCATGATCACCAGCACGCCCGCCTCCCGGGCGATCCGGGCCGCTTCCCGATTGATAACCCCTTCCTGGATCCATACCGCCCGAAGGCCGTTTCGCGTCACGGCGGCCTCCACAATGGGCACAACCTCCTGGGAACGACGGAAGATATTGACAATGTCAACGTCTACAGAAAGAGGAATATCCGCAAGATCGCCGTAGGCCGCCTCCCCCAATACCTCTTTCACCAGCGGCCGCACCGGGATGATGCGGAACCCCGCACCCTTCATGTATGCGGCCACCCGATGGCTGGGCAGGGTTTCCTTCGGCGAAAGACCGACAACGGCGATGGTACATGACTGTTCCAACAGCGAACGAACGAGGTCATCGGAGGGAGTGTCCCTCCCCGGCCGGGGGACGTCGGTCATCTTTTTTCTCCTTCTGTCACCGCTTGCGGGAATGGAACCTCGCACCTTCCGGAAGATTACATGTGAAGCTGTATAATATCCTCATCCGCCAGGACCTCGTCCCGGTTGACCATCTGACCGTCATATTTGTCCGTGTTCTTGGACCAGATTTTCGCATACTTCATCGACTTCACGAAATCCTTGTGAATCTCCGCGGCGAAGTCCAAAAGCGTCGCCCCCCGCTTGAGCACCACCGGCTCGTCGAAATTCGGCTCCTTCCCCCTGGACTTGGTATAAATCCGGATGACTCCCAGCGTATCGAAGATCATCCGCCTGAGATCCTCCAGCCCGTCTCCCCTCAGGGCGGAAACGATGTGGATCGGATATTCCTCGCCGTAGAGCTCTGTGATCTCCGCTATGTTCGCTTCGGCACCCTCGGCGTCGGCCTTGTTGGCAAGCAGCATTCCCTTTAAATATGCGTCTCCGTCCGGGTTAAATTTCCTCTCCGGGTCCCTGTGGATAAACACCTTGTGCTCTTTGAGCACGTCCCTGACCTCCTCGATTTTCGCCATCGGGTCGGGATCTGACGCGTCGAAGACAAAAAGCACCCTGTCGGCGTTTCTGATCATGGAGACCATCGCCGCCTCGGTAAACTCCTCCGAGACGGGGGGCAGATCCACAAGCTGTATCTGAACGTTTTCAAACTGCATCATGCCAGGCACCGGCTTGACGGTGGTGTACGGATAGTCGGCCACCTGGCACTTTGCGTTGGTCAGGGCCGAAACCAGGCAGGACTTCCCGGCATTGGGCGCCCCCACCACGGCGATCTGGGCGATGCCCTCCCGCTCGACCTGGTACGGGTTGTATCGCTTCGACTTCGACCGCTTTTCAAGGGACTCCTTGGTTCGGGAGATGCGCCGCTTGATGTCCGCCTGCATCTTGTCGGTCCCTTTGTGTTTCGGGATCGTGGAGAGCATCATCTCCAGATAGCGAAGCTTCTCCTCGGGCTCCTTGGCCTGTTTGTAGCTCTCTTCCGCCTTTAAATATTCCGGGGTCAGATTTGCCGACATGTCACACAACACTCCTTGTTTCCTCCCTTGATGATAGAAAAAACCGTCTCGCTTGGCAAGAAGTTTTTCACCCCGCCATCGCCGAAAGGCATATCTTTCCCTTGATTTTGCCTTCGGTTCCCGCTATTCTGAGGAGAATTGATATCCTGACAGAAGAGGCGAGCATGTCTTCTCCCACAGACTTCATGTCCGAATTCACCCGGGCGCTGGAACATCCCGGGGAGCTGATCGACGAGATATCCCAAAGCGGGAAAAAGGCCATCGGGTACTTCTGTACCTATACGCCCGTGGAATTGATCCACGCCACCGGCGCAGTACCTGTGCGCATCAGCGGCGGCCCGATGCGCATCGACCGCGCCGACGGGCTCGTTCCCTCGTTCGTCTGCCCCTACATGCGCGCAGGATTAGAGCGGGCCCTCTCCGGTGACTATGAGAACCTCTTCGGTCTGGTACAGGGATACAGTTGCGATGTCGCGTGCGGCATGTTCAACGTCTGGAAGGGAAACATCCCGCTTTCTTTCTATCATATTCTATCTCTGCCATATGGGGACAGTTCATCCGCGAAGCTCTTTTTCGAACAGGAGCTTAAGAACCTGACCGAGCGCCTGGCCGATCACGGCCTGGAATTCTCCGACACCGCACTTTCAAATTCCCTGGATATCTACGACGACATACGCCTTACGGTCCTGTGGCTTTACGACAAAAGGTACAAGGGAGAACTCCTTCTTTCCGCCGGGGATTTCTACACGGTGATACGGGGCGTCCAGGTGACGCCGCCGGAGCGGGCGGAGAAACTCCTCTCCGAGTTGGTTTCATCCCTGAAGGCAAACACCGAAAAGGGATCACACACACAGGACGGCACGCCGATACTGGTATCCGGAAGCCTGGTGGAGGATCGGAGTATATTCGACCTTATCGAGCGATCCGGCGGCAGGATTGTGGCCGACGACCTGTGCACCGGCTTTCGTTATTTCGACCCCCCTTCCGGTGACGGCAAAAAGGCCGTCCATCGGCTCATCGAGCGCTCCATCGCCCATTTTCCGTGCCCCTCACGGCAATTGGCGAAAACAAGGGCGCCGCTGCTTTTGGACCTGGCCCGTCGCTCCGGCGCCCGGGGCGTGGTGTTCCTCATCCAGAAATTCTGCACCCCGCACCTGACGGATATCCCCATTGTGGGCCGGAGTCTTCGGGAGGAGGGCGTGCCGTATCTCGTTATTGAGATTGAGGAGACCGGTGTCATGGAAGGACAGGCGGCCACCCGTCTGCAGGGTTTTTTCGAGATGATTGGGGATTGAAATGGAAAAGACGAAAAAGTCCACCAAACGGCTGGCCACGGCGAAGGAACTGAACCGGGTGGTCACGGAGTTTTACCTGGAATGTCATCAGGCGAAGGCCGAGGGAAAACCGGTGGGTTGGATGCCCCCCATGAACGGGGCCATCGAGCTGTTTTACGCCATGGACCTGCAGCCGGTCTTCCCGGAGAACTGGTCACCGGTCTGCGCCGCCTTCGGCCTGACGCCGGCCAATTTCGAGGTGGCCGAGGGCATGGGATATTCCCAGGATTTATGCGGGTACCTTCGGAACATCGTCGGCTTCGTCCACGGCATGATGGGGGGGGATCAGGTCCCCCTGGGGGGGCTCCCGGAGCCGGATCTTTTGGTATACGCCAGCGGCGGGTGCATACCCGCCATGAAGATTTTCCAGATCATGGAGCATCGCTTCCCCAACGCGAAAGTGTTTCGCGGGGACCTGCCCCAGGTGGCCCTGGAACATATCCAGCCCCACCACGTGGAATACGCCGTACACCAGATGAAACAGCTCATCGAATTTCTCACCGAAACCACCGGCAGAAAGCTCGATTACGACCGCCTCGCGGACGTCGTGCGGCTCTCGGATGAATCCTGCGCCCTGTGGGATGAGATCTGCACCTATCGCCGCCATGTGCCCACGCCCATCTCGGCGGCGGAGATCGGCATCATGTTCGTGCTGGTGACCCGCCAGGGAACCCAGATCGCCGTCGACTTTCTCACCAAGGTGCGGGACGAGCTGAAAGAACGGGCGGAAAACGGCGTCGGCATTATCGAGGACGAGCGGCTTCGCCTCTTCTGGGACAACATCCCCCTCTGGTACAATATGGGCCTGTTTAACTACTTTGAAAAAATGGGGGCCGTTGTGGTGGCCGAGACCTACTCGGCGGCCTGGTCCATCCGCATGGACACGTCCGATCCCCTAAAGGCTTTAGCGATGAAAACCCTCAAGTCCTATCCGCTGGTCTCCTGCGTGTCCGTGGAGACCAGAAAAGAGATGGTCCTCAAGGCATGCAGGGAATACAAGATCGACGGAGCGCTGCTCCATTCCAACAAGTCATGCGTTCCCATCACCCTGGGACAGGCGGACATCAAGCGGGCGCTGGAGGAGGAGCTGGACATCCCGTCGGTGGTCATCGACGCCGATCACATGGATGATCGCAATTTTTCCCCCGCCCAGTTCCAAACCAGGGTGGACGCCTTCATGGAGATGCTCCTTGAAAAAAAGGGCCTTTTGTAACCGAGCAATCCGTCTTCAATTCCGATCGGAGAACATATGACAGACGAAAAAAATTCGATGGAACAGTACATCAATCCCACGGACATTATCGACAGCGATCACCCGACGATCGTCGAACTGGCACAGTCGCTCACGGCCGCCGCATCCACCGACGCCGAGAGGGCGTCGCGTTTGTTCTATCATGCCCGGGACGCCGTCAGGTATAATCCCTACTCCCCCTTTCACCACCCGGATTTCTACCGGGCAAGCACGGTGCTGAAACGGGGATACGGCTACTGTATCCAGAAGGCGGTGGTTCTGGCCGCCCTGGGCCGGGCCGTGAATATCCCCACCCGCCTCGGCTTTGCGGACATTCAAAACCACCAGCTCCCAAAGAAGCTCTTGGAACTCCAGGGTACGGACATCATCTTCAGCCACGGCTTCACGGAATTTTTCATCGAAGGCCGCTGGCGAAAGGCCACCCCGGCCTTCAACATCGAGATGTGCGATCTATTGGGGCTCATTCCCGTGGAGTTCGACGGTGTACACGACGGCGTCTTCCCGAAATACGACCGATCGGGAAACCTCTCCATCGTGTACCTGAAAGACGTGGGGCACTGGCCGGACCTCCCCTTCGATCACATTATCGACGCCTTCTTTCGGCTGTTCGGGGAAGATCGGATGAACTTACTTCTCGCGCTCATCGAGGAGCACGGCTTCGACGGGGCAATGACGCTTCTGGGAGCGGGCAAGGAATAATGCCTTACGAACAAAGGGTAGACGAACAGGGGCTAAAAGCGTTTCTTGACCAGCGATTGATAGACAGGCGTGGTGAAGAATGGTTTGAGGAAAACAGATCCCGCTTGGATTTCGAGTGGGAATTTGTGATGGACCTGTTCGACCCGCCCTCGATGTATAAAAAAAACCCGGACGGCACTTTTTCCGTGAAGGATAGGTATCGTTTCGATAGAATCCAGAGTGAGGATGAATGAGAACGATCAATAGTGTGATTATGAGGCCGGCGGTGTACTAGTCTTTTTTACGGATAAGAATTGATTCTTTCATAGAAATATGATAAGACGGGGAACACTGATAATTTAAATAACGGAGTGATGATATAAGACGACTGGTAATCGGTGTGGTATTAACAGCCCTGGTGTGCGCAACTGCAGTGCCTTGGGTAATGTATGCAATTGAGTAATATAACAAGAGTGAGGATGCTTATTAAGAAGGTACTATAATAGGGGTATTTGATGAACAAGGAAATCAAGCGATTAAATAAAGTGCGGTAGTCACGAGTTGTGTTGACAGTTTGCCTTCCTGCAAGACGGTTCTACTATACTGTCCTGAACGAGACTTGAGTTGACAGTGGCCGTACCTCCCGGCATGTCAATGGCGGTTACACAGTCATAACCTGCCGAT